>JAJYAH010000007.1 GCA_021779635.1 Pseudomonadota bacterium
CACAACCTCCTGAAGCTGTTCACCCTCGTAAACGCCGCCTGAGCCGGCTAACTTGCCAATAAATGCCCGTCGTAACGCCTATCTGGACGGGCTCCTAGACAACGGGATCACGGGGCAAATACTGTATCGTCATCTGGACGGGCCTGAACCTGCCTTGTCGTGCGAATTTTGCTGGATTCAAGGCTTGGAATTCGAACCCAAGTTTCGAGCCGAACGTATCTGTTTGGCGATATTGACTTGAAAATTCCCGCGTCCGGATCATCCGCGTCCATGGCCACCGGCGACACATTCTACAGCGACATTCCGGTCTTTCGCGGCTTTGCCAGCCTGATGGACCCGGCACTTTATTCGCCGCTGCCCGATGACTGGAGCATCGGCATCGCCGATATCGTGGAATCGACCAAGGCGATCGCCGAGCAGCGCTACAAGGCGGTCAACATGGCTGGTGCTTCGGTGATCGCGGCCGCCACCAATGCACTGGAGGGGCGGGAATTTCCGTTCGTGTTCGGCGGCGACGGCGCAAGTTTTGCGGTCTCGCCGGACGATCTTGAGCGCGCCCGCGAGGCGCTGGCGGCGACCGCGATCTGGGTTGAGGAGAGCCTCAACCTGGTGATGCGGGTGGCGCTGGTGCCGGTTGCCGCGATACGGGCGCAGGGCCTCGACGTCCGCGTCGCGCGGTTCGGCCCGTCGCCGAATCTGTCCTATGCGATGTTTTCCGGCGGCGGTCTCGGCTGGGCGGAAGCCGCGATGAAGCGCGGCGAGTTCGCGGTGAAGGTCGCGCCACCGGGAACACAGCCCGACCTCACCGGGCTATCGTGCCGGTTCGAGGAAATTCCATCGGCGCGCGGCGTGATCCTCTCGGTGCTGGTGATGCCGGCGGCGGCCGATCCCAAGGCCTTTCGCAAGCTGATCGAAGACGTCGTCGCGCTGGTCGAGCGCAGCCCGGATTCGGGACGGCCGGTGCCGGCGGCCGGCCCGCCGCTGCGGTGGCCGCCGGCCGGAGCCGATTTCGAGGCACGCGCCGCCCGCGGAGGATCGCTGTTCAGGCGACGGGCGTTCGTGCTTGCCTACTCGCTGTTCGCCTATCTGGTGATGCGCTTCGGCATCAGCGTCGGCGGCTTCGTGCCGAAAACCTACGTCGAGCAGGTGGTGGAGAATTCCGATTTCCGAAAATATGACGACGGATTGCGCATGGTGCTGGATTGCACGCCGGAACTGGAACGCGCGCTGACCCAGCGCCTCGCGGCGGCGGCTTTGTCGGGAATCGCGCGCTATGGCCTGCATCGGCAGGATGCGGCGATGATGACTTGCTTTACGCCTTCGGCGTTGCGCAGCGATCACGTGCATTTCATCGACGGCGCGCGCGGCGGTTATGCCTCGGCGGCGACGGCGCTGAAGGCGACGCCGGCCTGACCACAGTGGTTCGCGTGAAGGAAACGCGCCAAATAAAAGAATCAGGGCATTATCGTCCCGCTCGGCTCCAGGTCTCCCCACCGCAAAGCGCGCCGACGCAACCTTCAACTCTCAAACTCTGCGGGCCGGCCACCGAGATGCTGCTCGCATAGGACTGGCCGTCATCGGCGTTGTCGATCTGGCCGGACCATTTGTTCGGGCCGACTGGCCGCATGCCGCTGAACAGCGGAAGCCCGATCATCGGACGTCTTGCCAGCGCTGGGTTGGGATTCTTGTCGTCGACTTCGGGCTTCCCGGTGGCCGCATTGATCGGATCTCTCAGCCAGACGATGACGCCGCAGATTCCCCCGCCGCATTTGCTGACACGCACCTTGGCGTCGCCCGCCTGCGTCAACCAGATGCCGCTCACCTCGCCGCCGGCCTGAGCCTTGGCAGGCGATGCGCCCAGCAGCGCCGTCGAAATCAAAAGCACGAAACCTAGTCTGCAAGCCATGGAGTCCTCCCGGGAGCAACATGTCTGCATAGCAATAAATCAAATTTGTGCAACGCCGTATCCATGGTGCCAACCGTACCTGCCTCAGCACGGGCGTGCCTGGTCACCAGGGCAGGCCGCAGAGATCGAGGACGCCACGCGGTGGCATGCGCTTGAGGTGATAAACATACGGCGCGATGGCCTCGAAGCGAACCCGCCCTTCGGGTTGGTCGGCATAGATCTCGCCCTCGAACGGCTTCCAGCCGCGGCCGATGTAAAACGGCGCGTTGTGCGGCTCGCAAAACAGCAGCGCGAAATCCGTGGCGCCTTCGTCCTTCAGGGTTTGAATCGCCGCATTGAGCGCAATGCTGGCGTAGCCGTGGCGCCGGCTATCTTCACGGGTCATGACGGCGCCGATGCCGCCGGCGCGAAACTTGCGCCCGTTCCATTTGACCTCGCGGCGATAGATGCCGACATGGCAAAGCACGTCCTCCGATTCATCCCGAACCAGCACCCGCAGGTCGGCGCGGGCAAAGACGATGCCGGCCCAGGGCAGCTTTTTGACGACATCGGGCGGCCAAACCGCTTTGTACAACGGTTCCGCCAGGGGCCACGATGCGTCTCCGTTCAAGACGTCGATCTCGATGCTCATTGCGCTCCTGCCTCGGTCAAACGATCCGCTACGCGTGGCCCTCCAGGGGTGAATGCGCGCGCAGGGCGTTGCCGGCAATGGCCAGCGCCACGGTCTCGTATAGTCCCGGCGGAATTTCGTGGCCCATGCCCTCGATCACGCGCAGTTCGGCATGCTTGATATTGGCCGCGGTGTCCTCGCCGCCGGCGAGCGGAATCAAAGGGTCGGCGGCTCCGTGCAGCACAAGAGTAGGCACAGCGATCGTGTTCAGCCGCGCACGGCGGTCGCCTTGGGCGACGATAGCCGCAATCTGGCGACCGAAACCGGCTGGATCATAGGCGCGTTTGGCCTCGCTAAGGGCCTGGGCGCGCTGCGCCACCTCGTCAAAGGGAAAGGCGGGGCTACCCAGAATGCGGGCTGCACGGACGCTATGATCAAGGAAGCCCTTCTCATCCAGCGACGGATTCGGCGCGCGTTGCGTCAGCACCGCCATCGCCTCCGGCGAGGATGGCGGCAGGCCGGGATTGCCGCTGCTGGACATGATGGAGGTTAGCGTCAATGTGCGCTCGGGATGCTCGCTGGCCACGATCTGGGCGATCGTGCCGCCCATCGAGCGGCCGACGATGTGCGCTCGTTCGATACCGAGCGCGCCGAGAAGCGCGACCGCGTCGTCGGCCATATCGTCAAGGGTGTAGGGAACAGCCGGCCGTTCTCCGCGCGCCAGCGCACCGGCCACCGCGGCCAGATCGGGTACTGGCGAGTCCGCAAAATGCGTGGAAAGGCCAACGTCGCGATTGTCGAACCGGATCACATGGAAACCCTGCGCCGCCAGCTTCTCGCAGAACGGCGCGGTCCAGCGGATCATCTGCACGCCCAACCCGGAGATCAAGAGAATGGGCTCGGCGTCTTCGGACCCGAAGCTGTCGTGCTCAATACTGATCCCATTGACGTGGGCCTTCGGCATGACGGTTTTTCCCGGTGACGGTTCGCGGCGGTAAATCCTATAGGGGGCAAGTTCGGCGACGACAAACACGGCCGCGTCCGTCGCCGCCATGCCGGGAGCGCGACCCCCTCATTCAAATTCCCGACAAGGTCTTGATTCTGGATTTCAATTCGACGCGGGGCGCCTCACAACATGTGCGCCATGCGAAGGCGGCATTCCCCCCCAAATTGCGGTGTTTAAGACCGATGGAACCTTCTATAAGGGTTCCCGTTAAACCCAATCTCCTGAGCCAGTTCTCCCATCATCGCGGACATCATCCCATGACCTTCACGCTTCCCAATCTGCCTTACGCCCACGACGCCCTGGCGCCCCATATGTCGAAGGAAACGCTGGAATACCACCACGACAAGCATCATCAGGCTTACGTGACCAACGGAAACAACGCGATCAAGGGGACCGAATTCGAGGGCAAGTCCCTCGAGGAGATCGTCAAGGGGTCGTTCGGGAAGAATCCGGCCGTGTTCAACAATGCCGGACAGCACTACAACCATACCCATTTCTGGAACTGGATGAAGCCGAATGGCGGCGGCAACAAATTGCCCGGCCGCCTGGAAAAGAAGATCACCGAGGACCTCGGCGGCCTTGAGAAATTCAAGACCGATTTCGCCGCCGCCGGCGTCGGCCAGTTCGGCTCGGGCTGGGCCTGGCTGTCGGTGAAGAACGGCAAGCTCGAAATCTCCAAGACACCCAACGGCGAAAGTCCCCTGGTGCACGGCGCGACGCCGATCCTCGGCGTCGACGTCTGGGAGCACTCCTATTACATCGATTATCGCAACCGCCGTCCGGATTATCTGAAGGCGTTTGTCGATCATCTGGTGAACTGGGAATATGTCGACCAGTTGTTCTCGAAAGCCTGACGCATTCGACGCGTCAGGCTTTGCGACGCGTCAATCTCCGGCATCTATCCCGAGGGCGGCAGCTTCAACTGCCGCCCTTTCGTTTGGCGCCCTTTGCGTTGCCGTTTCATGATGCTTGCGGGGATCGCGGGCTTGCTGCAGAACCTGCCGTGCCGGTGGTCTGATCTTTTCGTCGCGGGAACATATGATGGGTTACCTCCTTGTTTTTTTCGGTGGCGGTCTCGGCGCCACGCTGCGCCACGCCGTCAACGTTGCGTGCGCGCGCGGGCTCGGCACGTCATTTCCCTACGGGACGTTCATCATCAACATCACCGGCTCGATCGTGATGGGCCTGATCGCGGGCTATCTCGCGTTCAAGGGCGAGGCGTCGCAGCCATGGCGCCTGTTTCTGATGACCGGCATTCTCGGCGGCTACACCACGTTTTCGGCGTTCTCGCTCGATACCGCGCTGCTCTATGAGCGGGGCGAAATCGGGCTTGCGTTGTTCTACGTGCTGGGCTCGGTGGTGTTTGCGATCGCTGGCCTGTTCGCCGGCCTCGCGCTGGTGCGCCATCTGACCTGAAACCTCTTTGGCAATCTTGTAGGACTGCCGCTGAAGCGCGCATGGGTCTTTGTCGTGCTTCCAATTATTTGAATTATTTGAATCGGCGTGCGCGGTCGTCTCGTTGCCTTTCCCGCCGGCGGCCGGAGGCGACGGTGGTGCGATTGGCCAGCGATAGGGTCGGCGGGGGCCTTGTGGATGCTCGTTATGTTATATTATAACATCCATGATGACCCCTTCCGCTCCCCATGACCACAGCCATGACCACCCTGCCAGCCGTGGCTACACCCATGCGCACAGCCACGGGCCGGCTTCGCCGCATCCGCCGCAGGCCGCATCCTGGTCGATCCTGCGCATGACCGTCATCGCCCGGCTTGGGGCCGCGCTCGCGGTCAGCGCCGGCCTGTGGGCGACGGTATGGCTTTCGATGAGGTGAGCATGACGTCGCAACTGCAATTCCGTGACGTGACGCTCGGCTATGATCGGCATCCGGCGGTGCATCACCTCAGCGGCGAGGTCGCGTCGGGCGCGCTGCTGGCGCTCGTCGGTCCCAACGGCGCCGGCAAATCGACGCTGTTTCGAGGTCTGGTCGGCATTATCAAGCCGCTGGCGGGCACGATCCTGACCGGCGATCTCGATGTCAGGGATATCGCCTATCTGCCGCAGACCGCCGATATCGATCGCAGCTTTCCGATCTCGGTGTTCGATTTCGTCGGCACCGGGCTTTGGCGCGTCACCGGGTTTTTCGGCGGCATGGGCAAGTCCGCGCGCGACCGAATCGCCCAGGCGCTCGCCGCGGTCGGCCTCAATGGTTTCGAGAACCGCACCATCGGTACGCTGTCCGGCGGCCAGATGCAGCGCATGCTGTTTGCGCGGGTGTTGTTGCAGGACGCCCGCATGATCGTGCTCGACGAACCGTTCAACGCCATCGACGCCAAGACCTCGGCCGACCTGCTGGCGCTGGTGCTGCGCTGGCATGCCGAGAAGCGCACAGTGCTGGCTGCGCTGCACGACATGGACCTGGTGCGCGCCAATTTCCCGGAAACCCTGCTGCTGGCGCGCGCGCCGGTGGCCTGGGGCGCGACCGCCGAGGTGCTGACCGCGGAGAACCTCTCGCAGGCGCGGCGGATGTGCGAAGCTTTCGACGACAGCGCCGCCGCCTGCGCCGTCGACGATCTGCCTTCCCGGGCCGCCTGAACCCCATGAATCGAGAGAGTATCGATAGCGATATGGATCGAGTGTACGATGATCTATGACGCGCTGGTCGCGCCCTTCACCGAATTCGAATTCATGCGCCGGGCGCTGGCGGCGGTGATCGCGCTGGCGCTGGGCGGCGCGCCGATCGGCGTGTTCCTGATGCTGCGGCGGATGAGCCTGGTCGGCGACGCGATGTCGCACGCGATCCTGCCGGGTGCCGCGATCGGCTTCCTGCTGTCGGGGCTCAATCTGTTCGCGATGACGACCGGCGGATTGATCGCCGGCTTCACGGTTGCGATTCTGGCGGGCCTGGTGGCGCGCAATACGGAACTGAAAGAAGACGCCTCGCTCGCTGCCTTCTATCTGGTGTCGCTGGCGCTCGGCGTCACCATCGTGTCCATCAAGGGCACCAATATCGATCTGCTCCATGTGCTGTTCGGCAACGTCCTGGCGATGGACGACCAGACCCTGCTGGTCATCGCCTTCAACACGACGATCACGCTGCTCGTGCTGGCGGTGATCTACCGTCCGCTGGTGATCGAGTGTGTCGATCCGGTCTTTTTGCGCACCGTGAGCCGCGCCGGCGCGCCGGCGCATCTGGCGTTTCTGGCGCTGGTCGTGGTCAATCTGGTCAACGGCTTTCATGCGCTCGGCACTTTGCTGGCGGTCGGGCTGATGATCCTGCCGGCCGGTATTGCGCGGTTCTGGTCGCGCGATATCTCCGGCATGATCTGCATCGCGGTGGTGAGTGCGATGCTGTCCGGCTATGCCGGACTGGTCCTGTCGTTTCAGACCAGGATCCCGTCGGGGCCTGCGATCATTCTGGTCGCGGCGGCGCTGAACGTGGCCTCGATGCTGTTCGGCAGCGTCGGCGGCCTGGTCCGGCAGCTGTTTCCTGGCCGCCATCTCGAAGCGTAGAGGTCAACGCCATGCGGCCTTTTCGAGTTTGGCTGATCGGCCTGATGCTCGTTGCGGGGTCCCTTCCCGCTGCGCATGCGCAAGAACCTTTAAGCGTCGTCGCCAGCTTTTCGATCATCGGTGATTTCGTCCGCAATGTTGGTGGCGACCGCGTCAGCGTGACGACCTTGGTCGGCCCCAATGGCGACGTCCACGTCTACACGCCGGCGCCGGCCGACGCCAAGAAGATAGCGGACGCCAAACTCCTTGTTGTCAACGGCCTCGGTCTGGAGGGCTGGCTGCCGCGACTGGTGCAATCCTCGGGCAGCAAGGCCGTGATCGTGACCGCGACCGACGGCATCACGGCGCTCACGATCGGCTCGGCCGCCGATCCGCACGCTTGGCAATCGGTGGCCGACGCCAGGATTTATGTCGCCGATATCCGCGACGCGCTGGTGGCCGCCGACCCTGCGGAGGCCGCGGCTTTCCGCGCCAATGCGGCAGGCTATCTGGCGAAACTCGACGCGCTGGACCGCGAGGTGCGGACCTCGGTGGCGCAAATCCCGCCGGCGCGCCGCAAGGTGATCTCGACTCATGACGCTTTCGGCTATTTTGCCGCCGCCTATGGCATCGAATTCATCGCGCCTTTGGGCGTTTCCACCGAATCCGAGGCCAGCGCGCGCGATATCGCCGGTATCATCACCCAGATCCGGACCGAGAAAATCCCGGCCGTGTTCCTTGAAAATATCAGCGATGTCAGGCTGATCCGCCGGATCTCGGCCGAGACCGGGGCGAGGATCGGCGGAACGCTGTTTTCCGACAGTTTGAGCGACGAAAAGGGCGACGCCCCCACTTACATTGAACTGGTCAGGCACAATATAAAGGCATTGACGAGCGCGCTGGCGAATTAGGCAGGGGCCTCCCTGCTGCCGGTGCGCCGCGCAGTCCCGTTCCGGAGTTACTATGCCCGAATCGACGTCCCCAAAAATTCCCGTGACCGTGCTGACCGGCTATCTCGGCGCCGGCAAGACCACCCTCCTGAACCGGATTTTGTCGGAAAACCACGGCAAGAAATACGCCGTCATCGTCAACGAATTCGGCGAGATCGGCATCGACAACGATCTGATCATCGGTGCGGATGAAGAAGTCTTTGAAATGAACAATGGCTGCGTGTGCTGCACGGTTCGCGGCGACCTCGTGCGCATCCTCGAAGGCCTGATGAAGCGCAAGGGCAAGTTCGATGCCGTCATCGTCGAGACCACCGGCCTCGCCGATCCGGCGCCGGTGGCGCAGACCTTTTTCGTCGACGAGGACGTGCAGAAGAATGCGCGGCTCGACGCCGTCGTGACGGTGGCCGATGCGAAATGGCTGAGCGACCGGCTCAAGGATGCTCCGGAAGCCAAGAACCAGATCGCGTTCGCCGACGTCATCGTGCTCAACAAGATCGACCTCGTCTCCAAGGCCGAACTGGCCGAAGTCGAGGCGCGAATTCGCGCCATCAATCCCTATGCCAAGCTGCAACGCACCGAGCGCTGCCAGGTCGCGCTGTCCGACGTGCTGGAGCGCGGCGCCTTCGATCTCGACCGTATTCTGGAGATCGAGCCGGAATTTCTCGATGCCGGGGACGGTCACGATCATCATCACCATGACGGCCACGATCACCACCACGATCACGATCATGGCCATGGCGGCCTGAAGCACTACCATGACGAGGACATGCAATCGCTGTCGCTGCGATCCGACAAGCCGCTCGATGCCACCAAATTCATGCCCTGGCTGCAGAACCTTGTCGCAAGCGAGGGCCAGAAGATCCTGCGCTCGAAAGGGATTCTCGCCTTCAGCGACGATGACGATCGCTATGTCTTTCAGGGCGTGCACATGATGCTGGAAGGTGATCACCAGCGCGCCTGGAAAGACGGCGAGGCGCGCCAGAGCCGTCTCGTCTTCATCGGCCGCGAACTGCCCGAGCAGACCATCCGCGACGGCTTCGAGCGCTGTATCATCACGTGACGAAGGAATTCGATCCGGGCGAGTCCGCGTCCATCGTCTCGGTCACCGATCAGGTGCGCCGGCTTTCGATTGGCATGCCGGCTATCGCGGTGCATTTCCTCGGCGACAATGCTGTCTTTGTCGGCGCCGAGGAAAACGTGGCCGTGGTGAACGGAAGGGGCGAGATGTCGCAGATCGCCGTTCATGGCGGCGGCATCCTGTGCGTGGCATCCGATGGCCAGCGCATCGTGATGGGCGGCGATGACGGCAAGCTCGTCGCGCTCGACAAAAAAGGCGAGGTCGCGCTGCTGGCGACCGATCCGAAGCGGCGCTGGATCGATAATGTCGCACTGCATCCCGATGGCGCGGTAGCTTGGTCGGCCGGCAAGACTGCCTTCGTCCGCAGCGGCAAGGCTGAGGAAAAAACCTTCGACATGCCCTCGACCGTTGGCGGTCTGGCATTTGCGCCGAAGGGCCTGCGGCTCGCGGTCGCGCATTATAACGGCGTGACGCTGTGGTTTCCCAACATGGCGGCCAATCCCGAGTTTCTCGAATGGGCGGGCTCGCATCTCGGTGTCGTGTTCAGCCCCGACAACAAGTTTCTGGTGACCTCGATGCATGAGCCGGCTCTGCATGGCTGGCGGCTGGCCGACAACCGGCATATGCGCATGACCGGCTATCCCGGGCGCGTCAGATCGCTGTCGTGGAGCGCCGGCGGCAAGGCGCTCGCGACATCGGGCGCCGATACCGTGATCATGTGGCCGTTCGCCAGCAAGGATGGTCCGATGGGCAAGGAGCCCGCGATGCTGGCGCCGCTGCAGGCGCGGGTCTCCATGGTCGCTTGCCATCCGAAGCAGGATATCCTCGCTGCGGGCTACAGCGACGGCACCATCCTGATGGTGCGGCTGAATGACGGCGCGGAAATTCTGGTGCGCAGGAATGGCGCCGCGCCGGTCTCGGCGCTGGCCTGGAATAGCAAAGGCACGATGCTGGCGTTTGCCGACGATGAGGGCGACGCCGGGTTGCTGGAACTGTAAGGTGTCTTCCGGCGCGAAAGCCTGCCCAGCGCTTGACGTGGGGTGAAGCGGTTCCCGAGGGAACGATGTCTGGTGACTCCCGTTAATCCCGCGAACAAATCGCGGTGAACGCTATGTCTCTCGACGACAGAAAGCGCGGCTACAGGAACGATCTGCTGCTCGCGTCCGCGATGGTCGCGGCGGGGCTTTCTTTATCCGGCTTTTCGCTGGCTGTGATTGCCGTTCACAACCCTCAGATGGCGCAGGCGACGCAACCGTTGCAGTCATCCCCTGATCCCGCCTCTCGCAACGACGCGCCTGCCGAGTCGAAGCCCGGCGGCGTGCGCCCGACCACGCCAGCGCCCGAGCCTGCTCACCGCGATGGAGGGGCGCAGACTACGGGTGCTGCGCCGGCATTGCCGCCGGCTCCGCCGGAAAAGATCGCCCCGCCTATCAAGGAAAAATAGACGGCGCATTGCCATGTCCTCATTCTGAGGAGCCCGACTGATGCCCGTCACAAGGCCGGGCATGACGCTGAGGCTCTTGCGCCCTCTCTACCGCACCAGCACGTTCCTGAACTGCCAGGGATCCGACGTGTCGATATCCTCCGGGAACAGTCCGGGCCGGTCGGTGAGCGGGGTCCAGTCGGTGTAATAGCCCTTCACCGGGCCGAGATACGGCCGCTGGATTTCGAGGCAGCGGCGGAAGTCCATCTCGTCGGCCTCGACGATGCCGGCGGCCGGATTCTCCAGCGCCCACACCATCCCGGCCAGCACCGCCGACGACACCTGCATGCCCGTGGCGTTCTGGTAGGGCGCGATCGCTCGGGTTTCCTCGATCGAAAGCTGCGATCCGTACCAATAGGCGTTTTTGGCATGGCCGTAGAGCAGCACGCCGAGCTCGTCGATCCCATCCTCGATCTCGTTTTCATCCAGGATGTGCCATTTCTGCTGCATCTTGCCGGTGGCGCCGAAGATTTCGTGCAGCGACAGCACCGCGTCGTTGGCGGGGTGATAGGCGTAATGGCAGGTCGGGCGGTAGATCACGTTCTGGCCGTCGCGCACCGTGAAATAGTCTGCGATCGAGATCGCTTCATTGTGGGTGACCAGAAAACCGTATTGCGCGCCCGGCGTCGGGCACCAGGAGCGCACCCTTGTGTTGGCGCCGGGCTGCAGCAGATAGATCGCGGCCTGGCATCCGGTCGCATGCGTGCGGCCATTGTCCGGCATCCATTTTTCATGGGTGCCCCAGCCGAGCTCGGCCGGCTGCATGCCTTCGGAGACGAAGCCCTCGACCGACCAGGTATTGACGAACACGTCTATCGGCTTCGGCTTCTTCGAGCGCTGGGTGTCGCGCTCGGCGACATGGATGCCCTTGACGCCGAGCTTGTGGGCGAGCTGGCCCCAGCCCTCCCGGCTCTTCGGCTCGTTGAACGGCGTGTTGGTGTCGCGGGCGATATCGAGCAGCGCCTGCTTGACGAACCACGACACCATGCCGGGATTGGCGCCGCAGGTCGAAACCGCGGTCGGCCCGCCCGGGCTCTTGTGCTTGGCCGCCAGCAGCGTCTCGCGCAAGGCGTAATTCGAGCGCGCCTCGGGGCCGGCGCTCCGGTCGAAATAGAAGCCGAGCCACGGCTCCACGACGGTGTCGATGTAGAGCGAACCGATCTCGCGGCACAGCGTCATGATATCGACCGACGAGGTGTCGACCGACAGGTTGACGCAAAACCCCTGGCCGCCGCCGGCGGTCAGGAGCGGCGCCAGCACGTCGCGATAATTATCCCTGGTGATGGCCTGCTTGATGAAGCGCACGCCGTGCTGCCTGGCGAGTTCGCCGTCCTCATGCGGATCGATGATGACGAAACGGGATTTGTCGTAGCCGAAATGCCGTTCGATCAGCGGCAAGGTGCCCTTGCCGATCGAGCCGAAGCCGATCATGACAATGGGGCCGGAAATGGTCGCATGGATTTGCCGGTCGGGCGGGCTCATGGTTCGTCTCCTGATTAAGGCTTGCGCTGGGCGAAGGAGGGTCAGGCGGTGCGTCGCTTCGCGGTCACTTCGATCTCGACCTTCATCTCGGGCTTGTAGAGCCCTGCGACGACGAGCAGTGTTGCGGCCGGCCTGATATCGCCAAGCTTTTCACCGCAGACCGCGAACACGGCGTCCGCATCCCCGGCGTCGGTGACGTAGTAGGTCGCGCGGACGACGTCGGCGAGGGCAAAGCCACCATCGATCAGCGCGCCTTCGATGGTCTTGAAGCAGTTTCGTGTCTGGCTCGTGACATCCGCCGGCATGGTCATGGTGGCGTAGTCATAGCCGGTGGTGCCGGACACGAAGGCGAAATCGCCGTCGATCACGGCGCGGCTGTAACCGGCGGTTTTCTCAAAGGGCGAACCGGTGGATATCAGGCGGCGTGGCATTAGAACCTCGGGATTTCGATTGAGCGACTTTCGTGCGGTTTAGGCGCATTTTTCAGGCGCGCGCAACCCCTTGCCCGATCTAGCGGGAACGCTCGGTCATGTCGGACGATGACGGCGGCGCGGCGCTCCACCGGCGCACCAATATGTCCCTGACGATCATGATCGAAATCATGAGCAGCACGATTGTGGTGACGATGCTGCGAAGGCGTGGACGCGCGGCATCGGGAACTGTGGGAATGGACTCCGGCATGATGGCGCTCAGGCCGCGTGCGGAACGGACGCCAGCGCCTTTCGGGCACGGGCGGTACGTTCTTTCGGCGCCAGCGCGCCGGTCGAACCGATCATGCCCCAGGCGCCATCGAGCGCGCCCTCGCGCAGCTCAAGGCCGAGCAGACGGCCGCGTTCGAACGGGCCGGGCAGCGACAGTTCGCCGGTCTTGAGGGCCGAGAAACCGAACCGGGCATAATAGGGCGCGTCGCCGAGCAGGATCACCGCGCCATGACCGCGCGCTTTGGCGGCGGCCAGCGCGTGATTCATCAGCGCGGCTCCGACGCCGAACTCGCGGCAAGACGGATCGACCGCGAGCGGGCCAAGCACCAGCGCCGGGAGGCCCCCGGCGCTGACGTGCCACAACCGCAGCGTCCCGACCAGGCGGCCACTTTGCACCGCCGAGAAGGCGAGGCCTTCGGCGGGCGCGCGTCCGTCGCGCAGGCGCTGGCAGGTGCGGGCATGGCGGTTGGCGCCAAAGCAGGCATCGAGCAGCGCTTCACGCGCAACGACGTCCGAGGCACGCTCCGCACGGATCACGAACGGGGCGGCGTCGGGTTCAAGGGCAACGGGGGTCTTGCGCAAAGCAGTCATGGCACGTCAGTCCTCGCTTCCGACGGCGATGAGGCCGAAGGACGCGTTGTCAGCGAATTCGCATGTGAGAAGGATGGGAGCCGGCGCACCGGCCCCCGATTGTCGGTGCCTCAAGGAGGCTGGCTCAGATGTGGTAGGTCCGCAGCGGCGGGAAGCCGTTGAACGCCACCGACGAGTAAGTCGACGTATAGGCCCCGGTGCCTTCGATCAGCAGCTTGTCGCCGATCTCGAGCGTTACCGGAAGCGGGTACGGCAGCTTCTCGTACATCACGTCGGCTGAATCGCAGGTCGGGCCCGCGAGCACGCACGGCGTCATTTCCGCGCCGTCATGCGGCGTGCGGATGGCGTAGCGGATCGACTCGTCCATGGTCTCGGCGAGACCGCCGAACTTGCCAATGTCGAGATACACCCAGCGCACATCGTCCTCGTCGCTCTTCTTGGAGATCAGCACGACTTCGGTCTCGATGACGCCGGCATTTCCGACCATGCCGCGGCCCGGCTCGATGATGGTTTCCGGGATCTGGTTGCCGAAATGCTTGCGCAGCGCACGGAAGATCGACCGGCCGTACTGCACGACCGGAGGAACGTCCTTGAGGTACTTGGTCGGGAATCCACCGCCCATGTTGACCATGGAAAGGTTGATGCCGCGCTCCGCGCAGTCGCGGAACACCGACGAGGCCATCGCCAGCGCCCGGTCCCACGCCTTCACCTTGCGCTGCTGCGAGCCGACATGGAACGAGATGCCACAGGGCTCGAGGCCGAGACGCTTGGCGAGATCGAGCACCTCGACGGCCATCTCCGGGTCGCAGCCGAACTTGCGCGACAGCGGCCATTCCGCACCTGCGCAGTCATAGAGAATGCGGCAGAACACCTTGGCCCCGGGGGCCGCACGGGCAACCTTCTCGACCTCGGCGGTGCAATCGACCGAAAACAGCCGAATCCCGAGCGCGAAGGCGCGCGCGATATCACGCTCCTTCTTGATCGTGTTGCCATAGGAGACCCGATCCGGGGTCGCACCGGCGGCAAGCGCCATCTGGATTTCGGCCACCGACGCGCAGTCGAAGCACGAGCCCATCGAGGCCAGCAGCGACAGCACTTCCGGCGCCGGGTTGGCCTTCACCGCGTAGAACACGCGGCTGTCCGGCAGCGCCTTCGAGAAGCTCTGATAGTTGTCGCGCACGACTTCGAGATCGACGACGAGACACGGCTCGGCGTCCTGGCCCTCGTTGCGGCGGTTGCGCAGGAATTCCTGAATGCGTTCGGTCATAGCACCCTCCAAACGGCCCAGCGACAGGACACGTTCAAAAATGATCTCGGATCAAAGCGCTTCGGCCACATCACGCGATGGAGGCGCGAGGGGGCCAAAAAGCTCAGACCGAATTGTGCTGCCGTGGATTGGTTGGGAATCATCCCGCCCGCACACCTGGCAATGAAGGACAAGCCTCTTCGGTATTCGCGCCGGCTGGTGGAAAGCCGGCAGAGACCAAAAAAGCCCGATCCGTCGTTGCTTTAAGTCGCGTCCCCCGTTGAGAACGAGGTGCGCCGGTTCGCCTCCGGCTGCCAGTCACGGTTGCAAGGAGCGAAGAGACCTTCAACGGCCCCTCTTGAGAGAGAGGCTGGACTCTCAAATCCTGGATGATTTGAGCGACCCTCGGTTCTTCATCCCTTGGCGGCTGTCCGGCCTCTTGTCCGGATACCTACCGACTGACACACGACCACAGGCACGTGCGAAATTGGGCAAGAATGCAAATAGGGCGTTTGCCACCGCCGCGCAACATTTTTTTTAGGCTGACGAGAAATTTCCCTAACGCTTGCTTGCAGCACCGCGCTCGGCGCGCGCAAGCGACGTTGCGGCAGCGTTGAATGTGAACGGACGTTAAGTTTTTCAACGAAGCGCGCGTCAGCGCGCCGCTTCCGCAGCTCGGCGGAGTTACGCGCGTCGCGTAAACGGCTCGACGCGCTGTGCGGCGCGGATGAACGCCGCCATGATGAAGACGCCGATCGCAAACAACACGGCCTGCAGAATGTGCGCGCCGGTGTCGTCGAGGCCGAACAGGATCGCGAGGGCCCAGCCTCCGGCAAATGCCGCGCCGAACACTTCGGCGCCGATCAGGATCGCCGCACTGATGACGGTGATAACGGTCGGCCAGATGATCTGGCGGGCGGCGGTCGGGGCGGGCTGCAAGCTCATGGGGCAAGGGTCCTTTTATGGTCGGCAATCTCTCTGAAAAGGCCCCCGCTATCAAGCGCAAAAGGCCCAAAAAAGCCCCATCGCGTGATATAACTTGCCTCGTTCAATCGGGACGCAAACGGGATTTTTTGATGTCAGAAACCTTGCAGACGACGATCACCTCGCAGGCGCCAGCCAACCCGCTGCTGATGGCGTGGCAGACGCCGTGCGAGACCCCGCCCTTCGCCGATATCGAGCCCGAGCATTTCCTCCCCGCCTTCGAGCAGGCGTTCGCCGATCACGCCGCCGAGGTCGCCGCCATCACCCACGACCCCTCCGTGCCGGACTTCGCCAACACCATCACCGCGCTGGAGCGCTCGGGCAGGCTGCTCGCCAGGGTTTCGGCGGTGTTCAACGACCTGGTGTCGGCGCATTCCAATCCGGCGCTGCTGGAGATCGACAAGGAGGTGTCGTTACGGATGGCGCGGCACTGGAATCCGATCATGATGAACGCGGTGCTGTTCGGCCGGATCGCGCTATTGCACGATAACCGCGTCAGCCTCGGATTGACCGCCGAGCAGATGCGCCTCCTGGAGCGCACCTATACCCGCTTCCATCGCGCCGGCGCCGGGCTCGACGAGGCGGCCAAGAAGCGGATGGCCGAGATCAACGAGCGGCTGGCCCATCTCGGCACTGCGTTCAGCCATCATCTGCTCGGCGACGAGCGGGAATGGTTCATGGAGCTTGGCGAGGCCGATCGCGACGGGCTGCCGGAGACCTTTATCGCGGCGGCCCGGGCTGCCGCCGACGAGCGCGGCATGGCCGGCAAGGCGATCATGACGCTGTCGCGGTCCTTCGTCGAACCGTTCCTCAAAAGCGCCAGCCGGCGCGACCTGCGCGAAAAGGTGTTCCGGGCTTTTACGGCGCGCGGCGACAACAACAATGCCAACGACAACAACGCCACCATCGTCGAGATCCTGAGCCTGCGCGAGGAGAGCGCGAAGCTTCTGGGCTATCCGACCTTCGCCGCCTATCGGCTGGAGGATTCGATGGCCAAAACGCCCGAGGCGGTGCGCGGCCTCCTGGAGCGGGTCTGGAAGCCGGCGCGCGCCCGCGCGCTGGCGGATCGCGACGATCTGCAGGCGCTGGTGGCTGAGGAGGGCGGCAATTTCGCGCTGGCGCCGTGGGACTGGCGCTACTACGCCGAAAAGCTGCGGCAGGCCAGAGCCAATTTCGACGACGCCGCGATCAAGCCCTATCTCGTGCTCGACGACCTGATCGATGCTGCCTTCGACTGCGCCACCCGCCTGTTCGGCCTGACCTTCTCCGAACGCAGGGACATTCCGGTCTGGCATCCGGACGTGCGGGTCTGGGAAGTAAAGGACCGCGCGGGCAAGCATCAGGCGCTGTTCTACGGCGACTACTTCACCCGGCCCTCCAAGCGCTCCGGCGCCTGGATGAGCTCGCTGCGCGACCAGCAGAAGCTCGACGGCGACGTCGCCCCCCTGATCATCAATGTCTGCAATTTCACCAAGGGCGCCGAAGGCCAGCCCTCGCTGTTGTCGCCGGACGATGCGCGGACCCTGTTCCACGAATTCGGCCACGGCCTGCACGGGATGCTGTCGGACGTGACCTATCCGTCGCTGTCCGGCACCAATGTGTTCACCGATTTCGTCGAGCTGCCCTCGCAGCTTTACGAGCACTGGCAGGAGCAGCCGCAGGTGCTGCGGCAATTCGCGCGGCATTACCAGACCGGCGAGCCGCTGCCGGACGATCTGTTGAAGCGCTTCCTTGCCGCGCGCAAATTCAACCAGGGCTTTGCCACCGTGGAATTCGTCTCCTCGGCGCTGATCGATCTCGAATTCCACACCCAGCCGGCGGCAGCCAGCCAGGATGTGCGGGCGTTCGAACGCCGTGAGCTGGAAAAGATCGGCATGCCCGCGGAAATTGCGCTGCGGCACCGGCCGCAGCAGTTCGGCCACATTTTCTCCGGCGATCACTATGCCTCGGGCTACTACAGCTACATGTGGTCCGAGGTGATGGATGCCGATGCGTTCGGGGCTTTCGAGGAGGCCGGCAACATTTTCGATCCCGCCGTCGCCAAACGCCTGCACGACGACATCTATTCGTCGGGCGGCTCGCGCGATCCCGAAGACGCCTATGTCGCGTTTCGCGGCCGCGAGCCGGAGCCCGACGCGCTGCTGCGCCGCCGCGGCCTCCTCGAGACATCCGAAGCAGCCTGACGTGAAAAGGCCGGCCCACCCAAACCCGGTGCTTCGCCGCTTGCTCGGTTGGCTGCTGCTGGCCGGCGCGCTCGGCTTCGGCGGATCGGTTGCGCAGGCGCATCCGCATGTCTGGATCACGGCCACCAGCGAATTGATCTACGCCGCCGACGGCTCGATGTCAGGCGTGCGTCACGCCTGGACCTTCGACGACATGTTCTCGACCTACGCCTTGCAGGGCCTCGAGACCAGGACTAAGGGCGTTTACAGCCGCGAGGAACTGGGACCGCTGGCGCAGACCAATGTCGAATCGCTGAAGGAGTACGGCTTCTTCACCTTCGCCAAGGCCGACGGCAAGAAGGCGAAATTCCAGGAGCCGGTCGACTACTACCTCGAATACAAGGATGGCACCCTGACGCTGCATTTTACCTTGATGCTAAAGACCCCGGTCAAGCCCCGCGAACTGGTGCTGGATGTGTTCGATCCGGAATTCTTCATCGACTTCACCTTCGCCGACAAGGATCCGGTCAGGCTGGTCGGGGCTCCTGCCGCCTGCCAGATGACATTCCAGCGGCCGAGCGACGGCACCGCGAATGCACAGAAGCTCGGCGAGCAGAATTTCCTGAGCGGCGACAATGCGAACTTTGGCGCGATGTTCGCCAACAAGATCAAGGTGGAATGCCCTTGAGGCCTGAATTTCGTTTTCGTTTCGCGCACGGCCTTGTGGCCTGCGTCGCTGTAGCGCTCGTCGTTCTGATGCTCGACGGTGCCGTGCATCTTCTGATGGCGCAGACGCCGTTCGGCGGCCCGCGTCCGAGCGGCGCCGAGGCGCCGCCGAGTGGCATCGTCGGATGGCTGCTCGCCAAGCAATCGGAATTCTACCGCCAGATGTCCTCGACCATTCGCGCCGCGAACTCCGACGGGTCGGCGGGCTGGACGTTGCTGGCGATTTCGTTTGCGTACGGCATCTTTCACGCCGCCGGGCCGGGCCATGGCAAGTCGGTGATCTCCTCCTATCTGGTCGCCAACCGCGAAACCGCGCGGCGCGGCATCGCGCTGTCGTTTGCCTCCGCGCTGATGCAGTCGCTGGTCGCGGTGGTGATGGTCGGGATTTGCGCGTGGCTGCTCAATGCCACCGCCAGGACCATGTGCGGGGCTGAACGCATGATCGAGATCGCGAGCTACGCCTTGATCGCGGCGTTCGGCGCCCGGCTGGTCTGGACCAAGGGCGGCGGATTCCTGCACGCGCTGCGGCCGCCGCAATGGGTGCCGGCGATGGCGGTCGCCGCGCAGCATCATGATCATCATGACCACGACCATTCCCATGCTCATGCCTATGCGAGCGTGGCGCATGACCACGGGCGCGATCACGACCGTCATGACCACGATCACAACCATGCCCATGCCCATGTCCATGACGAGCATTGCGGCCACTCCCACGGTCCCGACCCGAGCGAACTGGCCGGTCCCGGCGGCTGGCGGCGCGGCTTTGCCGCGATTTTTGCGGTCGGCGTCCGGCCCTGCTCGGGCGCGATCCTGGTTCTGGTGTTCGCGCTGGCGCAGGGATTGTTCTGGGCCGGCGTCGTCGCGACCTTCGTGATGGGGCTCGGTACCGCGATCACGGTGGCGACCATTGCCGTCGTCGCGGTATCCGCCCGCGGCCTGGCGCAACGCCTGAGCGGCGCCAGCGACGGCGGCGGCGCCCTGATCATGCGCGGCGTCGAATTCGGCGCGGCGGCACTGGTGCTGCTGTTCGGCGTCGGCCTGCTGCTCGGCTATATCGCCGCCGAGCGGGTGACCTGCTTCTAGAGCCAAGCCGCGGCGTTTTTACGCGGCGAGGCCGTCCGATCTGGCCCCCTCGTCAGCCTGTCGGCTTTGCGGGGCAAGCCCGGCGAACCGGCGCAAGGCTTCGGCCATCTTCGCGCGTCCGCTGACGCCGGTGATCACCACGTCGACCATGGTAAAAGACGAGTGCATGTGGCCGCGTGCGTCGAGTTGCTCGACCGGAACGCCGGCGGCAGCCAGCGCCTGCGCGTAGGCGATACCCTCGTCGCGCAGCGGATCGAATTCGCAGGTCACCACGAACGCCTGAGGCAAGCCCGCCAGTTTGCCGCGCAGGGGCGAGACGCGCGGGTCGGTTCGGGCGCCGGGCGGACAATACATCTCCCAGAACCAGTCCATCAGCGACCGCGTCAGGAAATAGCCCTCCGCGTTTTCGCGGTAAGAGGGCCGGTCGAAATTGCAGTCGGTGACCGGGCACAGCAGAAGCTGGCCTGCAATCTGCGGGCCGCCGCGGTCGCGCGCCAACTGGCAGGTGACGGCAGCGATATTGCCGCCGGCGCTCCAGCCCGCGACCAGGATCGGTCCCGGTCTGCCGCCGAGCTCCGCGGTATGCTCGGCGATCCACTTTGCCGCCGCGTAGCCATCCTCCGCCGCCGCCGGGAACGGGTGTTCGGGCCCATGCCGGTAACCGACGCTGACGAAGATCATCCCGGTCCGCCGGCACATGTCGCGGCAGAACGGATCGTCGGATTGCTCGTCGCCCAAGACCCAGCCGCCGCCATGGAAATAGACCACGACCGGATGCGGCCCCGGCGCTGCCGGACGATAGAGGCGATAGGGCAGCGGACCATCGGCGCCGGGGAGCGTGCCGTCGATGACTTCGCCGACCGGCCGGCCGGCCGGCCGGCCGGCATTGAATTGCGCGACAAAGGCCCGCGCGCCCTGGACTCCCATCGACTCGATCGGCGGCAACTTCATGTCCGCCAGCATGTTCAGCACCAGGCGTACATCCGGTTGCAGGCGGACGATCTCGCCATCGTTGCATTGCTCGGCGACGTTGGGGCCGGTGAGCCGGAAACCGAGCATGCCGCGGCCGACGACCTCGTTGCAGATGCTGCGGTAGGGGCCGACGCCGCCGGTATAGGGCATCACACCCTGCGCCTTGCCGGGTACGTTGGCGCCCGTGTACCAGGTATTCGCCAGCCGATGCAGCGTGAGCGTCGAACAGTCGGCCATGTGTTGCGCCCAGCCGGCCTGCGCCGTCGCGGTCGCCTCGATCGTGGAGAAACCGGCCTCCCGCATCGCCTCAAGCCGGTCGACTACCCAGTCGGCATGCTGCTCGATCGACACCGCCATGTTCGACAGCACCGACGGGCTGCCCGGGCCGGTAATCATGAACAGGTTGGGGAAGCCGGCCACGGTAAGCCCGAGATAGCTCTGCGGGCCCTTGGCCCAGACGTCGGACAGCGACTTCCCGCCGCGGCCGGTGATCGGATGCACGGCCATAATCGCGCCGGTCATGGCGTCGAAGCCGGTGGCGAACACGATGACGTCGACGTCGAAGCTGCGCTTGTCGGTCTTGATGCCGGAGGCCGTGATCGATGTGATCGGCTCCTGCCGCAGGTTCACCAGGGTAACGTTGGGACGGTTGTAGGTGGCGTAGTAGTTGGTATCGAGGCAGGGACGCTTCGAACCGAACGGATGGTCGTGAGGACTCAGCGCCGCCGCCGTCTCCGGGTCCTTGACGATCTCGCGGATTTTCTCGCGGATCAGTTCGGCGAGCAGCGCGTTGCCCTGGACGTCGACGCCCTGGTCGGCCCAGAGCTGGGTCAGTATGTGGACGAGATCGCCGGCGGCCCACGCCTTCTCGAAGCGTTCGCGGCGCTCGGCATCGCTCAGCTGCCAGCTCACGACCGTCGCCGGCGGAAACGGCACGCCTGCCATCGACCAGCGGGCCTGCTCACGGTAGCCGGCGCGGTCGCCTTCCAGCAAGGCAGCGCGATCCGCTGACGGAGGGCCATTGTAGGCAGGAAGCGCAAAGCTTGCGGTGCGCTGGAACACAGTCAGATGCGCCGCCTGCTCGGCGATCAGCGGGATCGCTTGGATCCCGGATGATCCGGTGCCGATGACCGCGACGCGCTTGCCGGCGAGCTTGACCTCGTGGTGCGGCCAGCGGCCGGTGAAATAGATCTCGCCCTTGAAGTCTTTGACACCCTCGATCTCCGGCGGCTTGGGCGCGGAGAGACAGCCGGTGGCCATGATGTAGTAGCGGCAGGATATCGCTGCGCCCTTGTCGGTCGTGAGCCGCCAGCGTTCCGCGGCCTGATCCCACGTCGCTGCCGTGATTTTGGTATGAAAGCGGATGTCGCGCCGCAGATCATAGCGGTCGGCGACGAAACCAAGATAGCGAAGGATTTCGGGCTGGGTTGCGTATTTCTCCGACCATTTCCACGCGGTCTCGAGTTCCGGATCGAAGCTGTAGCCGTAGTCGATGGTTTGAATGTCGCACCGTGCGCCGGGATACCGGTTCCAGTACCAGGTGCCGCCGACGTCGTCGGCCTCGTCGAACACCATCGTTGTGAAGCCGGCCTTGCGCAGCCGATGCAGAAGATAGAGACCGGCAAAGCCGGCGCCCACCACCGCGACGTCGACCTCGTGCGTCGCACCGCCGTTCGTCGCGTCCAAAGCAGATGCTGCGACCATTGCGTCTGGCATGTCACGCCTCCCATCTGTTTTATTTTGCTGGAGGCTATCGCCGCATCGCTGGTTTGTCATCAGCGCAATGCAATCGTCGGTCGCGGTGCTGCGTCTTTGTTTTGACGCATTTCCTCACGCGACGCAGGGCAGCACGCTGCGTCAAAATGCGGCGCAGGCATTCGCTCGACAACGCTGCGGCGCATGATCGGGAAAGCGGAAACCGGGTTTTCGTTCGGAGATGCGCGGGCGAACGATGCGCTCGCGAAAGACGGCGAAGCGTCGCCGGTGCCTCGATGGAAGGCGACGATTCCGGGCGCGAAACATCCGCTCGACGAAACATCGGCGGGTTACGACCGCGGCCGGCCGCGGCTTAAGTCATTCTTCGCAGGGGAGACGTCTAGGTGGATAATGTAGCGGTGGATTGCTGCACCGTTTGAATACCGGTTGTGGAATCCGTGACCACGGTGTTGAGCTGCGCCGTGCCTGCCGTCGACGACAGCGTAAAGCTGGAATCGCCGATGCGAAACGAATTGTTGGCGGTTAATAAACACCTTCGCAAATTGCAGGCCGCTGGAGCTCTGGAACGTTACATTGGCCCGGTAGCCGGAGACATGAGTTTCGCCGACGCGCACGCGATACATGGTTAACAACTTTTTAACGGCGGCAGCGGCACAGTGTCGCGCGAGAAGGGCCAACGCTGCGGAAGAGATGCCATGCTCGATTCCATCATCCTGCTGAGCAGCGCGTTGGAGCGGCCGGTCTTCATGACCGTTCTGTCGACACACAATCCATGCCTGACAGTCATCCCCGTCGAATCGCCGGCGGATCTGAACGCGCTGGAGCCGGACACGCTCGCGGGCGCGCGATTGATCGCGTTTGCGACCAGCGTCATCGTGCCGGCGAAGGTGCTCGATCAGCTCGGCTACGGCGCCTACAATTTTCATCCGGGACCGCCGGCCTATCGCGGCTGGGCGCCCGCGCATTTTGCGCTCTACCAACGCGCCGCTGAATTCGGCGCCACCGCGCATGTCATGGTCGCCCGGGTCGACGAAGGTCCGATCATCGGCGTCGAGATGTTTTCGATTCCGCCGGGCGCTTCCGTGGCCAGCCTTGAGGGGATGGCCTATGCGCGTCTCTCCTATCTGTTCTGGTCGCTGGCAGCTAAGCTTGCGACCTGCAGCAAACCGCTGGCGCAGTTACCCCTGAGCTGGAGCGGGAAGAAGAACACGCGCCGCGATTATGCCGCGATGTGCGGCATTCCCCAGGATATTCCAGGGTCGCACGGCACGCCTAGATGATCTGCCGTTTGGCGACGCTTTGGTGACGCTCGGGTTCGACATAGGGCCGGAACGTCGTCTTCTCCGTTCCGCAATCCGGGCAACGCCAGTCGGACGAGATTCTGGCGAACGGCGTGCCCGAGGCGATCGCCTGGTCAGGCAATCCCGAAGACGGCTCGTAGATGAAATAGCAGCCGCCGCATATGAATTTCTGCTGTTCGACTTGCGGCTCTCGAACAAGCGGAAGCGGGATGCGGGCCGTCGTGACGCTATCGGGTGTGGCGACATGGGCACCGATGGTGAGCTGGCACGACTCCCGCGCGATCAGATAAATTCCCAATTCCTCGTGTCCGAACGTGGCCCGCAGGGAGCCGGGCAGGTCAAGGTCCCGGCGGCCGGTCTCTGGATCGACATTGGTCGCGCCGCATCGGCCGTTGCGCCGGTCGGCGCGAAATAGCCCGTCGCCGATCCGGATGTCGCTGCCGATCCATTCGAACTCTTCCCAGGGTCTGGCTCCATCGATGTAGAGGTTGGCCCGAAATCGAAGCGGATCGATTTTTATACCCCATTGCTGCTCAAGACTTCGGACCGTCGCCAGGTTGATCAGCGAGATGACATTGTCGGGCTTGTCCATGAAATGCCCATCGGGCGAACGCACGAGAATTGGCGGACTGCGGAACGTCGGAAGCAGTTGCCAGAAGAACTGCTCCACCCTGGCGCGCTCACCTTCGTCATTCAGATCGGCGATCAGAAGCTGCCGGTTGTCTTGCGCGATCGTTAGTTGCATGGTCTCCACGTCAAGCGTCGTTCGAACCCGCGCCAACGCTTCTTCAAGCATCAACATCACAAATAGCCCTTTCTTGCCCCATCGCGGCTGACCGACGTCGAACGGAGCTCCGGGGCGCACGAGAGCAAAGATGCGATCGTGCGGGAAAGGCTTTTTGGCGTGGATGTCGACGCGCGTTAACGGCTGGGCGCTCAATCCCTTGATCGGATAGCGGTAGATGCTCTTCAAAACCGGCATTGGCGCGGAACCTTGTCGCGTGAAGTTTCCTGCCGAAGATGCACGAGGAGCCGACCGGCTGCGTAGAACCGGTTGCTGCCGATATCGTGGGGCCAGCTGCTGCCTCGATAAGGGCGCCGGAGGAAGTCGCGCGGACTGGTCTGAGAAAAATGCCGCCATGTCGGTTGCGGGGTCGTCGATCGCGTCATCAATGGCGTCCGACAGCCGCGCGATGCCCTTTTCGATCTGCTTCGGCGACAGCGCGGCATAGCCGAGGATGATCGACCGCGCGGTGAACGCCGTGCGCCGCTGAAAGCTGACCCGCGCGGAGCCGAATGAGTACACGCCGACGCGCGCGCGCAGCGCGAGCGTTTCGACCGTCACGGCGTCCGGGATGCCCGGCGGAAGATGCCACAGCACATGCAGGCCTCCGATGTCGCCATCGATCAGGACTTCTCCGAAGTTGCGGCGCATCGCGGCGACCAGACAATCGCGATTGTCCTTGTAGTGGGAGCGGACCCGAAGCAGATGCGCGGCGTAACTGCCGCTGTGCATGAAGTCCGCGAGTGCTGCCTGCTCAAGCCAGGGGTTGCCGCTGTTGATGAGGGATTTCTCGTTGCAGAAGGCTTCCGCAATCCGCTCCGGGACCACCATGTAACTCAACCGCAATCCGGCGCCGAGCGACTTGGAAAACGTCCCCATATAGATGGTGCAATCCGGCGCCAGCGCCGCCAGCGGCAACAGATGCGATCCGAGGTATCGGATGTCGCAGTCATAATCGTCCTCGATGATGTAGCAGCCATAGCGCCGTGCCCAGGCGACGATATCCGTGCGCCGCGCTGCCGAGAGCGTTGCGCCTGTCGGATATTGGTGCGACGGCGTCATGTACAACAGAGATGCCGTCCGCTGCGGCAGCAGCTCCGGATTCAATCCGTCCTGATCGACGGCGACGCTGGTGACTTCGGCATCGGCGGCTTCGAAGGCCTTTGCGGCGCCGAGGTAGCACGGATCCTCAACGACACTGAGCGCGCCGCGGCTCAGGAAAAGCCGCGCCGCGATCGTCAGCCCCTCCTGGATTCCGGACACGATCACGATGCGGCTTGGATCGGCCATGATGCCACGCGCTGCCGCCAGATGATTTGCGATCGCGGTGCGCAGCGCCGGGAGTCCTGCGGGCTCGCCGTACTGCGTCAGACCGGCGGCCCCGCCATGGGAAAGATTTGCCTGCAGCAGGCGACGCCAGGTTTTAAGCGGAAATAAATCGGCGCTCGGACGTCCCGGAAAGAAGTCAAACAGCAGCCGGTTGCGGTTTGAGTGGGTCGGCGCTTGCGCCGTTCGCGGACGCAGAGGCATCGGCATGCGCGGCTGCAGCATCTGTTCGTCGGCGGCCAATGCCGGGGCAGCGGTCGCCGCAGGGCGGGGCTGCTGCTCGGCGACATAAATCCCCGAAGCCGGACGCGACTCGACGATCCCCTCCATCAACAGCAGGTCATAGGCGCGCATCACGGTGTTGCGCGATATCGCCAGTTGTTCCGACAGCCGGCGAGACGATGGCAGGCGCGAACCCGGCGCGATCCGCGCACAGCGGATTGCATCGCGAATCTGATCGACCATCTGCGTCGTCAGCGAGTCGGGCCGCGACCGGTCGAGGAGAACGGATATCTGCATGGTCACCGCACTGCGTGGGTTTCGGCGTCCCGGATCGGAGCAAGGGTTGGGCCAGTTATGAGTCCAGTACGGCGAGTTTTGATGCGATTTTGGCCGCTGTCAGCCGGTTTTTCCGTCGAAACGGACTGGTCCCCCCGGTTTGCCAGCAACTGGACTCATGACGGCCGGTCGTGCCGGTGGCTGCTCACCCCGAATGCAGGGACTGCCCAAAACCCTCTGCTTTCGTCCATCTGCTGGGCAGCCGACATCGAACGGTGCCCATCGAAACGTCTTTCGATGGTGCTTTCGCATTTTACCGCGGTGGCTCTCGGTACCGTCCATCCGCCGTGCGAGCGTCAGGCCACTGACAGACAAACGGGAGCCGCGTCGCTGTGCTCCCGATCATCGAACCACACAGGAGCAGTTATGAGCACCGTTCGACAACGCTGGCTTTCCGCCGCGGCCGCCGTTCTCGCCATTCTCGGATCTGGTGTGAACCATGCGAAGGCCGAAGACACCATCAAGATTGGCATACTCCATTCGCTGTCCGGCACGATGGCGATCAGCGAAACCATCCTGAAGGACCTGATCCTGATGGAGGTCGCTGACGTCAACGCCAGGGGCGGCCTGCTCGGAAAGCAGATCGAGCCGATCGTTGTCGATCCGGCGTCGAATTGGCCTCTGTTTGCGGAAAAGGCCCGCGAACTGCTGGTCAAGGACAAGGTCGCCGCGGTGTTCGGCTGCTGGACCTCGGTGTCCCGCAAATCCGTCCTGCCGGTGTTCGAGGAACTGAACGGGCTGTTGTTCTATCCCCTCGAATATGAAGGCGAGGAGGCTTCCTACAATATTTTCTATGGCAGTTCCGTACCCGATAACAAAGCGGTCCCGGCCGTCGAATATCTGATGAGCAAGGAAGGCGGCGAGGTGAAGCGCTTCGTGCTGGAAGGCACGGATTACGTCTATCCCCGCACCAGCAACAAGATCATCCGCGCCTTTCTCAAGACCAAGGGCGTGAAGGACGAAGACATCATGGAGAACTATACGCCGTTCGGATTCTCCGACTGGCAGACCGAAGTGGCGGCCATCAAGAAATTCGGATCGTCCGGCAAGAAGACCGCGGTAATCTCGACGGTCAATGGCGACGCCAATGTGCCGTTCTACAAGGAACTGGGTAACCAGGGCATCAAAGCCACCGAAATCCCTGTGATTGCGTTCTCGGTCGGGGAGGAGGAACTCGCTGGCGTCGACACCAAGCCTCTGGTCGGGCATCTCGCGGCCTGGAGCTACTTCCAGTCGGTGAACACGCCGGAGAACAAGGCGTTCATCGCGAAGTGGCGCGCCTACACCAAAAATCCCAAGCGCGTCACCAACGATCCCATGGAGTCGGCTTACATCCTGTTCCACATGTGGGTGCAGGCGGTGCAGCAGGCAGGAACGACCGACGTGGAAGCGGTTCGCCAGGCAATGATCGGCCAGAAAGTCAAATCGCCGTCCGGATTCGAGGTCGCGATGGGCAGCAACCACCACATGGCAAAGCCGGTCATGATCGGCGAGGTCCAGGCCGACGGACAGTTCAGCATCGTGTACAAGAGCAAGGCCTTACCGCCGAGGGCTTGGAGCCCTTACGTCGAAGCCAACAAGGGCAAGGTTGCGG
The DNA here is from genome assembly GCA_021779635.1 of Pseudomonadota bacterium. The sequence continues at coordinate 27,749 of JAJYAH010000007.1, forward strand.
ACTGGTCGTGGCCGTGGGTTTGCGGCGGCTGCACCTCACCGCGGTTCGCAACGAACTGATCTCCCTCGCTGCGAGACGGGTGGACATTCCGGTTACCGCGCCGACGCTGCGGTAGCCGGAAGTCCGTTGTGGAAGGCATCCTCACAGGCAGCCGCCGACCTCCGCGACAAAATCCACCCGTGCCGGAAGCGTTTTTTCGGCTTTTGTCCAGCGCCACCGCCTATGCGTGTCCGGTCGCTTCCAGGATCAGATTTGTGACCGTGTCGGGTTGCGATATCAGGGAGAGATGGCTCGCCTTGATCTCGATCGTCTTCGCGCCCATGCGCTTCGCCATGAACCGTTCGAGATCCGGATTAATGGTCCGGTCTTCCGTGGACACGGCATACCAGCTCGGCTTTGATCGCCATGCTGCGTGGGTCGTTTTGCCGGCCAGCAAGGTCCGCTTGAACGGCGCTTGAACGGCGTAGAGCACGCGCGCCTTTTCTGCAGGAAGATCACCGGCAAAGTCGCGCAAAAAGGCCTCCTCGCTCAACTGTCCCTCATCGTTGGACCAGACGATGCCGGCAGAGGCCGGCGGGGCCGGAAACTGCTTGGCCAGCGCGGTGTAATCCTCGTCTGCGTCGGGTGCGCGCGCCGCGACATAGACAAGGGCCGAAACCTTGGGATCTACACCGGCTTCGGTGATGATCATGCCGGCGAAGGAGTGACCGACAAGTACGGTCGGTCCCTGCTGCAGGGCGAGAGCGCGTTGCGTCGCTTCCACTGCATCCTGCAGCGTCGTCAGCGGGTTCTGCACGGCAGTTGCCCCGATACCCTTCGACTGGAGCCTTGCGATGACCTCAGACCAGCATGACCCGTCGGCAAAAAGCCCGTGCACAAGGACGACGTTTCGAACCTTTGGCGTGGGCTGCGCGGCGGCAGCGCCCTGCAGAAGCGGGATGGCCGCCCCGGCAGCCGCCATACCCACGAATGTGCGGCGATCCATCGGATGCCTATACCGAAGTTCCTTTTGTTCATTCATCGGGGTTCTCCTTTGGGTGAAATAGACCGTGCTATTACCTCCACCTAGCGGATCGGGTTCGGCGCCAGGGAATGTTCGGCGGGCGAGCGGACAGATTTTGTTCCGGAACCGGGCACCAGAGTTGTCGAACGATGTTGAAGCCGTCAACCCGTGGGCCGATGTGAGATGGAGGCCGGCCGCGCAGGGGATGGTGGCTGGCGTCCGCGCGGCGCAGCCGAATTGTCAAGCGACCCGCCGAAAAGTGCTGAACTGAAATCGCTGCACGGCCCCCCAAGGGGTGGTGTGGTCATGGCGCCGGGAATCCAGCAAGTTGAACTCGGTTCCAAGCACTGCACCAAGAATGCCCGCATCATAACGCATGACCGGCAGGCCGCTGCACCGTTCAGGTCCATCCAGTGCAAAGCTGCCTATGATAACGTGTCCACCGGGCCTGACGGCCTTCTTCAGATGACCGACATAGGCGGAACGATCGGAAGCGTCGGTGAGGAAATGAAACGCAGCGCGGTCGTGCCACAGATCGTAAGTTCGGGATGGCTCCCAGGCGGTGACATCTGCAACCACCCATTTGACGTCAGCGCCTCTATCGCCAAGACGTTCCCTTGCCGCATCGAGAGCGGCGGCGGACAGATCCAAAACCGTAATCTTCCCAATTTTCCGCTCGACAAGCGCGTCAACCAGTCGTGATGCGCCGCCTCCGATATCGATGATCGCTGCATCGGTGGAAAGACCTGCCAGTGCGATCAGTTCGAGGGATGGCGCGGGATTTTCCTGGAACCAACTCGCTTCCCTTTCGCCTTTGGTGGTGTAGACACTTTCCCAATGAGCTTTTCTGCTGACATCACTCATGAAATGTCTCCTTCACGCGCAATGCGTTAGGTCCGGTACAGATGGCTACGTCTTCGATGCTAGACAACAAAAAAACATTTCATCGCCTTCCATTTTTGTACCTTCGGCGTTGCTGGGCGATGGCACAAGGGACGCGCTTGGAGTGTTGGAAAGTGTGATCGCGACGCTGTATCGAGAGCATCAGACGACGCTTGCAGATTTGAACTAGATGTAATCGAACAGCGCCATGAACCCGAAATCCATATGCAATTGTTGATGGCAGTGGAACAGGGTCAATCCGGGATTGTCCGCGACAAAGTCGACTTCCGCCTGCTGGTAGCCACCCAGCATCACGACATCCTTCATGATCCCGCCGGTGGCTTTTCCCGCAATCCGGGTCAGTTCGAAGCTGTGACGGTGCAGATGGACCGGATGAATATCGTCGCTGGCATTGCTCATGCGCAGCCGATAGCGCTTGCCCCGGCGCAGATGAAACATCGGCTGCATTTTATCCATTGAGAACGCGACATCGTTGATGCGCCATTCGTTGAAGCCTTGCGTGGCCGCGTTGTTTTTGGTGAACGTCATCTCGATGGTTTCATCCGGTGCTTTTCCGTCGGCACCGGCTCTTCCGAAAAGCGTGTAGTCCCATTTAGACGGAGCTGGCTTGGTCCATTTGGGCTTTCCGGTTTTCCCCGCATATTCGATCACGATGCCCATGCCCCTTGTGCGGTCGTCGTCCGCAAGGTCGCCCATCACCCATACGCCGGGATGATTCATCTCAACCACCGCCGAGATGCGTTCGGCGGTCCCGAGCCAGAGGACGGGTGCCAGTTTGGGTGTCGGGACGGGATTGCCGTCCAACGCGATCACTTCAAAGCTGTGCCCGGGTAAAGCCAGGCTGCGGATTTCGGTCGCGCTGCCGTTGACGATGTGAAACAGGACACGTTCACCTGTCTTCACGCGGATGGGATCGCCGTGACCCAGCATGCGGCCATTGATCGAGAACAGGCTGTAACCGACCTCGAAGCCGTGGGGCATGCCCTTGGCCAGTGAGGCGCGCATGGCTGACTCGCCGGCGTCTTCCAGCGCTTTGACCCGCGTTGCGCCCGCCAGAAAATCCATGTCCATATCGCCGCCGCGGCTGAGCGCCGGCTGGAATTCCTTGAGCATCAAAAATACTTCGCGATCGTAGCGGCCCGGTTCATGTTTCGGCTCGATGTAGACCGTACCTACCTGTCCGCCATATTGCCCGCCGGACAGATCGGCGCCGGGCGTGAGATGCGTGTGATAGAACCGCAATCCAGCCGGCCCCGGCGTAAAGACAATCCGGCGCATGCCGTGCGCCGGGATAAAGGGGGTTCCTTCCTCTGAAGCTCCGTCCACATCGACCGGCAGGGTCTGCCCATGCCAGTGCAACTGCTCCGGCGTGTCGGTGTCGTTGCGGATATCGACAACGACCTGCTGGCCTTCCTTGAAGCGCAGCAGGGGGCCGGGAAACTGCCCGTTATAGGTGGTGGTGGAGATGATGCGATCCGGCGCCAATTCAACAAGCCCGTTGCCGATCCGGATCGTGTGATCTGCCGCGCCCTGGGGCGCGGATGGGCTGGCGGAAGCCTGAGCCTCTATCCGGTTGGGGAGCGC
>JAJYAH010000321.1 GCA_021779635.1 Pseudomonadota bacterium
CACGCTGCGCAAGACCATCAAGGCGATGGGCGGCGACCTGTCGCTGGTCGCCGAATTTCCCGACCGGCCGCCGGTCGTGCTGTCCGGCATCGCCGAAGAGGATCCAGCGCCCAAGCCGACGGGCCGGAAACATATGAGCGCTCACGCTTAGCGGGCTGGAGGATAAAAAGGAGGTTATCAGATATTGAAGGGGGCACCGCCCTCACCACAAACGCCGCCAGTCGCCGGCCGCGGATGGCCGCCAAGCCGGATCACATGGGACGCTTTGAATGGCGTTGGATCGAGACGGAACGTTAAGCAAATCCCATTTTTCGCCGCCGCCTTCCTTTCTGAGCGAGTCAGGCCAAACTTCCAACCCGCACCGGACGCACCGCTGTACGTCTAATCCGCTCCCGCCTTCGCGCTTACCCTTCACTAAGAAGTCGTGCTGAGCCATTTGGCGCCTCCATAGATGCTTTTGGACTCACGAAATTTTAATCGGCGGGGATTCGACTCCGCTTCCAGCTACCGAAAGCTTGATGACGATTTCTCTGATACGCGGTGGATCGTTGACCAAGTTGAGGAAGCGCGGAAGTTGATTGAAGTTGACGACGTGAATCTGAGCCGCGTGCTCTGCCATAACGACGGGCGTGCAAAGGTTGCGGTCCGGCGCATCCTCGGGGATGTCGCCCAGGTGCCGCGCTTGGTGACTGAGCAAGCGCAGCGACGGAGCCCTTTGGAACACAAGCCAAGGCGCTTCGACGAACAAAGCGTCGTCCTTAGGAGGTGACTCGGATTCGAGCTCGGCAAACGTCGTGGGCGGCTTGAACAACATCAGCCTCGCATTCGTCACGAGTACACACCACAGATGGTCTCTTCGCACGCTTGGCGCGCCCCGGCTCACGGTGTGGGGACGTTTGTAGCCGCGGCTCCATTCCTGCTCGACCGCGACGAGCTTGGGCATATATGCATATTCGAGTTGCTCGATCCCGTACTCCACGTCCTTCGTGTTCGCCTTTGGCTTCAGGTTTGGCCCGGCGACCTCTTTAGCTGCTTGAGTCCGGGCAGTCGGCCTGAGCTCGTATCCGAAATTCACCAGCGGCACGTCACTGGGCGCGCCGGAAATCGGCTCGACCGATCCGGGAAGCTGACAAAAAATCCATGTGACACCGGGCCTTCGCTGCTTCGATTCTAGGAGTAGATGATTGCGCTCCGGCCAGGATTTGCCTGCCCGCGCGCCTCTGTCTGGAGGGACGGTGTAAGTGCTGTCGCGGGTCGCGTGAATGTCCACGGATCGCTCTATGAAGGTGCCGTCGGAATTGAAGCTGTGATACTGAAAAAAGCCGTGGACTGCGAAACCAGCCTCGATCAGCGCTAGGCGCGTAAAGATTTCAAGCGGAACTCCTTCTCGCATCACTGAAGCGAGCATCGGCGGCGACTTTTCGAGCCCGGTCTCGTAACGCGCGAACCGTTTGGCAAGACTCTCCGCTCTCTCCTCCAGTTTCGCGATCTGCCGACGGAGTTCCTCATGCCGTCGTCGTTCTTCGGAGTGGGCTTCTCGTAATTCGTGAATGGTGGAATCGTCTTCGGGCATCTTACCTAGACTCCGCATTGCCAATCGGCTTAGAAGCGAGTATAGCTTTTGTCTATCCGAAATGCAAAAGGAAGCCATGCGAACGCAAGTTTCGAAGTGGGGCAACAGCCTCGGGGTCAGGATTCCGAAAGCCTATGCCGAAGAGGTGGGCCTGTCCGAAGGCGCGACCGTCGAGGTCAAGCTGTCGGGCCGCAAGCTGGTCCTGACGCCGGCGCGGCCGGAATACGCACTTAAAGAGCTCGTTGCCGGGATAACACCGCGAAATCGCCACGGTGAGACCGATTGGGGCGAACCGGTGGGTAAGGAAGCCTGGTGAGCCCGGCCCGCTACGTGCCCGAGCGCGGCGACCTGGTGTGGCTCACCTTCGATCCACAGGCCGGCCATGAACAAGCCGGCCGCCGTCCCGCCCTGGTGCTTTCGCCGGCGCCGTACAACCGGCGCGCGAGCCTGGCGCTGGTCTGCCCAATAACGAACCAGACCAAAGGTTACCCGTTCGAGGTTGTCCTGCCAGAGGGGCTTTCCATCTCAGGCGTGGTGCTGGCCGACCACGTGAAAAGCGCCGACTGGGCCGCGCGCCGCGCCGAATTTGCGGCCAAGGCGCCGCATGAGATTATCGCGGAAGTAGCAGCTAAACTCAGACCGCTGCTTGGGTTATGAGTACGTGCTCTGATCAAAAGCACCAAGGGGTCGACAGGAGGCCTGTTGAGGGAGCGTCGAGGCCCGGAAGCGGCTACTCGCAAGGAGTGGTCTTGTGGAAAGCAGGACCGTTCATGCTAGTGCGGCAACTTGTGCGCGAATCGCGTTCATCGCGATTTAACTTGCTTACGCGTCACGCCTGACCGGGGAGGGGGCCGTCGAATGGCGATGCACCGACAGACAGCTTCGGAGCGCTGTCCTAATGCCGAGCGATTAAGGAGGTCTGTACAATCATGAGCGCCCGTCTCACCAATTTCGAGGCAGACGGTCACGTGATTTTTCACGGCGATGCTCTCCAGATTCTTCCACACTTGCCGTCGTCCTCTGTTGACCTAGTGTTTGCCGATCCTCCGTACAATATCGGCAAGAAATTCGGCGACTTCCACGACCGCTGGGAGTCTGACAAGGATTACGCCGAATGGGCCTACAAATGGCTCACCCATTGTATTCGTGTACTGACTCCCAGCGGAAGCCTCTATGTCATGACCAGCACCCAGGCGATGCCATACTTTGATATTTATTTGCGTGACAAGCTTACTGTCATGAACCGCATTGTCTGGCATTACGATAGTTCGGGTGTTCAGGCGAAAAACTATTTTGGCTCTGTCTACGAGCCAATCCTTTTCTGCGTGAAAGATGCTGACTGTTACATCTTCAACGCGGATGCGATCAAAGTTGAGGCTAAGACCGGTGCTCAAAGACGGCTCATTGACTACAGAAAACCAGTGCCAGCGCAGTACAATACTGAGAAGATTCCGGGCAACGTATGGAATTTTCACCGAGTCCGCTACCGCATGCCGGAATACGAAGAGCACCCGTCCCAAAAACCCGAAGCCCTGATGGAACGGATCATCCTCACCAGCAGCAACCCTGGCCAGACCGTTTTGGATCCCTTCGCCGGATCGTTCACTACGCCGGTGGTCGCAAAGCGCCTAGGGCGGCGATCTGTCAGCATCGAGAGCCAAGAACAGTACATTAAGATAGGCCTTCGCAGGGTTCTAGGCTGGAAACAGTTCCACGGTGAATTGCTGTCATCTCCGGCCAAGACCTACGAAAGGAAAAACGGGCTTCGAAAGCCGGGCGATCAGACCACAGAACTATTCCATGGCATCCGTTAAGCACGGTTTCACGCCGATCATCCTCGGCATTCTCCGCTCGCATTATGGAGAGATGGCAGAGGACCTCCTCGACCGCAATCTGTTGCTGCAGTACCTAAACATAAAGACCCGGGCCGCTAATCGCGGCTCAAAATCGCGAGCAGCGTTTGCAAATCATTACGCCCTATACGTCTTAATCGAAGATTATGTCAAAAAGGGCTTTGATAAGAAGGGAGGATACGACCGCTACGAAGGCGCTCAATTTATCGCGCTCTTCAAAAGGCAACGAGAGCTTCCGTTTGGCAGCAAACTGCAAAACCACGCACTCAATCACAGACTCAATGAGGAGTTTAAGAAATACTTTCCGACATCACGACTCCTTCCCATCATTAGAAACGCGGAGACCAACCATTACTGGATCAACGAAAAGCTGCTGACAATGCGTCTTGGCGCTCGCCAGCTAAATCTTGCCGTTGCGATCAAGGAAATCATCGAAGCGTACATCGCAGCTCGTCAAAGTGCATTCAATGATTTTATGCACTACTGCCAGCAATTAATAGGCATTGAAGCGCGCGACCAAGCACAGGCCACAGAATTCATCAGAGGCCTCTTGCGGCCAAACGTGGATGCGCGAGTATTCGAGATTGTAAGCTACGCGATTCTGAAGGAACACTATGCCGGGCAGCAAATTTACTGGGGCTGGTCGCCGGACGAGTTGAACGCGGAATACCTCGTGCTCTACAAAACCGGACGGACCAATGCCAACGATGGCGGCATAGATTTCGTGATGAAGCCTCTTGGCCGCTTTTTTCAGGTGACAGAGACAGTCGACGCCGGAAAGTACTTTCTCGATATCGACAAGGTCCAACGATATCCCATCACCTTTGTAGTCAAGTCCGAGGACCCGGTCGAGCAAATCCTCGCACGGGTGGAAGAGCAGGCCGCCGACCGATATCCCGTTCAGGCCGTGGTGAAACGATACATGGAATGTGTGGAGGAGGTGATCAACATTCCGGAACTCATGTCGCGTTACGATGCTGTGCTCCGTGCCGGCAAGGGCGACGGTGTGATCAAGGAAATTGTCTTGCAGAGCCGTATTGAATTCAACGTACAGGCAGAAGACGACGAAGCAAGCGCCGAGGCTGACACCGGCGAAGAAGAATGAGTCGAAGATGCGGATTCGCGCCTTCCTTCCGGTCCTGGCCTTTTTGTTGACCGTGGCCGCTACGCCAGCATTTGCCAGTCAAATCCAAGCCTGCTTCTCGCCGCCGCTTCCCGGCGGCTGCGATCCTCTCGCCACGGTGATCCAGGCCATCGCCGGCGCCCGGAAAACGGATCTCGTCCAGATGTACGCTCTGACGTCGCGGCCGATCGTTACCGCGCTCTTGAATGCGAAGCGCCGCGGCGTTGACGTGCGGACGATTGTCGATCGGAGCCAGCTCGAAGAGGACCGCAGCGACACTTACGCTGTCGGCCGCCTCTCCTCCGGCGGCGTTCCCGTCCTCGTGGACACGGTGCCCGGGCTCATGCACAACAAGGTGATGATCGTCGATGACCAGACGGTTGTGACCGGGAGTTTCAACTACACCTGGTCGGCCGAGCATCGGAATGCGGAAAACTTGTTGGTGATCCACGATCCGGCGCTTGCCGCCGAATACACCCAAAATTGGAACATCCGCGCGGCCAGATCGCGGCCTCTGAATGGCTCCGCCTCGGCCGAATCAACGCAACCGCAAACCGCTGGCGCCAATGCTGCTGCCGTTCCTAAAGGTCCGGTTCGCGGCAACCGACGCAGCATGATCTACGAATGGCCGAGCTGCCCCTATTACAACGCCATCGTCGAAGGCAACCGCGTGCAATTTCCGAACGCGCAGGCTGCCGAAGCGGCCGGATATCGGCCGGCAAAGAATTGCCCATGAGCCCGCGAGAGCATTCGCTGAAAGAACGATGCGCGAAGTTCGGCGCGATCATCTCGCGCCTCGACCGCCGGGCTTTAACAAAGCGCCAACGGCAAGTGGCTGAACTCAGGGCCGCCGGGCTCAGCTTGCAGGCAATCGCGGAGCGCCTCGGCGTGTCGCGCGAGCGGGTGCGCCAAATCGAGGCGCGGCTGCGGAACAGGGCGCGGCTGAAGCGCGCGATGTTGATCCGGAGGGCGTGATTCTAAATTCGCGATGCTGAGCTGGGGATGGATGGCTGTGCGCTTCCCAGGGCCATAGTGCGGAGCCATGCGCCCAATAGCGCCGCGGATTTTAAATCCGATAAAATCCATCCGGGTTAGGAACACGCGGGGCAGGGTGCCATATGGGCGTGCAGCTTAAAGAACGGCCTGGGTCGTTTCTTGTGTGTGTAAACAGCGGGGGTTCCTTAATAGGTTAGCCCTGACATTTAGGACAGCCTGAGATGATGCCCTCCTTGTCTGAGTAGTAATACGGCACAAAAATGTTCATTCCAGCGGTCTCGATTGCATCGAAGGCTAGTGATTTTACAGGTTTGCCCTGGAACATCGTGTCGCGAACGAGTATCTCGCTCAAAGCAAGGTTTTCGGGATTATAGATGTATACCTTGCCCGGCTGGCGCCTGTAAGCTTCTTCGTTCTCAGGTCGGCCATACGCGATATCGATGGCTCTGATCCAGTTCATCGCTGGAGTCGCGCGACAACAAGTGATTAACTTCTCTAACTGCTCGGGCGTGATCTTCCGGGGAAAGTCGCCGTGACGTTCGCATGTACCAACCTCGGCGAACATGCCCCAAGTGAACGCGTATGAGTGGGTGTCGGCGATCAGCGGCAACCTAAAATAACGGTCGATTTCGGCCGGGTGTACCTCAGTATTTCGAAGTAAAGCCAAGAGAATGCTCTGAAATTCGAAGAGGCAAATATTCTGCCGGTCTGGTCGCCCGTGCATGCGTAGGGAGCCGATGGCCTCGATCTCGCTGTTGAAGACCCTCGCTCTCGAGTCTTCACCATGCAGAAACAGTCCTTTGCTCAAAACGAAAATCGCATTTGCCCAAAGCCGCTTTGGGTGTTCAGTCGCAAAAGCCTCGATCTCCGCGATGAGAGCCAGCCACTCTAGATCGGTGTCGTATGCGAAGAGCAATCCGAAGCCGCGGTCTGCCATAGAAGGGCCGTTTTGCACGATGAACGATCTGGGCGGCACTGGTGGGCGGTCCAATTGTTTGAAAGACGCTATGTTAGCCAGCCCCTCTCGGATTTCTTTCTTGTTCAGGCGCGATTTAACCTGAATCACGCCGTAAACGCTCTCAATTGGATAGACCTCATAAACGTCTTCTCGCTTCATTAGCGTCAGCGAGTTCAACGGATCGTAGAGTGCAATGTCGATCTCGTTGCTGATGTGACCGCTCGTCGAGACTACCCGAGCGCTCCGCTTTGACACAGCGTAGCGGTCAGGGAGGTATCCACCTGACCTCAGGAAGTCTCGAAGGATATGCTCGCGCGCGTCGCCGAGGTCGCGCGGGTGTTTGAGGTCTTTAGACCGCTCGTAATCTACAAGCATCTGTGCCTGATGGTATTGAAATTCTCGTTCAAGGCCATGAAACTCGCGATCCTTGGAGCGGAGTTCAATTGCTCGCTTGGACTGAGAGAGCAGCAACTCGCGCATCTTCTTCATTTGCTTTTGCGCTTCATCTTCCTCGTTGTCCATTCCATTTCTCCTCCCAAAACATTGGCTATCGCGAAGCGACTTGGCGTAGCCGGCGAGCGAGTCCGGCAAATTGAAAGCGCGGTTGCGAACACGGGCTCGGCTCGGGCTGCCCTGCCAAGTGAAGTACGATTTTGCAAATCCTACTGAATAATGCGCTCCGGGCTGACGTCTGCTTGGTCTACAACAGACTTTATCAGCCGCAGCACGTCTACGGCTTTGACCGCCGCGTCCGTCAAACCCGACACCTTCCGAAGCTGCTCGAAAGTTGAGATCTGCAAGGCCAGTTTTGCGGCAGGATCGCTGGTGTCTGCGACCCGACGCTGAGTCTCGGCAAGCTCGTTCAAGGCGTCAGCAAGCGCCCGAAGAGCTGCCCCAACCTCTGTCGCATCAAAGCTTATGCCCGCCGGTACGTTAATGGTGATCTTCGACATTGTCCGACATTTCTCCATCGAAGGAGTATGCAGTTACGCCGCAGCCTCATGCGGCTGGCGCAAGTCGATGGTCACGTGAATCTCGTCGTAAGGCACCGTCGTATTTTGTGGCCTTGC
>JAJYAH010000008.1 GCA_021779635.1 Pseudomonadota bacterium
ACCGGCGGTGCGCGGTCTCGCGAGCGAGCCGCGCCGGCTCCGCCGGGCCGACCGTCGGTCCAATCAGCGTGAACCGAACATCGCTGACGCCGATGAAGCGCAAGACCTCGCGCAGATACGGCGTCGCCATATCGATGCGTCCCCGGTTCATGCCCGTGACAAAGTCGCTGCCGCTCGCCAGGATCACAACGGTCGGACGATCCTTGAGCAGAGGAAAATAGCCCTGGGCCGGATCGAAGCGGAAGGTGAGCCCGGGCTGCACGATCAGATCGAACCATTGCTTCAGCTTGTAGGGAATGCCGAAATTCCACATCGGCGTGGAAATCAGCACCCGATCGGCGAGCGCGAACCGCATCGCCATCCGCTCCAGCACGGCGAAAGCGTCGCGTTGCGCGTCGCTGAATTCACGCCCGTTCTGCCGGGCGTATTTGGCTTCCAGCGCGTCGCCGCCGAACTCAGGCAGCGTTTCGCGCCACAGGTCCATGACGTCGATGTCCCAGGTCGGCCGCGCCTGCCGGAAACTGGCCACAAACGCCTCGGCGCCGGCCGAGGATTCGGAAGCCGCGCGCGGCGAACAGCGCAGGTGGAAGAGCTTGGGCACACCGGCTACCTTTTCCTCTTTGCCTGCCGCGCGATCACCCGATCGCCTTGATCACGGCGTCCGCGTTGGTGACGACAGCGACGTTCTGAAGCGCGAAATTGATCGAGGCGTTGTGCCACTCGGCGTTCATCGTCGAGCAGCAATCCTCGGGCACGATCATGAAATAGCCCTTGTCGGCGCCGGTGCGCGCGGTGTGTTCGATCGACATGTTGGTCCAGGCGCCGGTATCAATCAGGATATCGCGACCGGTGGCCTTCAGGATGGTTTCCAGCCGGCTGCCTTCCCACGCGCTCATGCGCATCTTTTCGACGATGAAGTCGCCCGGACGAGGCTCAAGCCCCGCCACCGGTGCAGCGCCCCACGAGCCGCGCACCAGCGCCTTGGAGTCAACCAAGCCCTCGAACAATGGCGCGTTCAGCGTCATGCCCGGCGCGCCGGGCTCGACCACGAACCAGACGTGGATCACCGGAATGCCGCGGGCGCGCGCCGCCTCGGCGAGCCGGCGCACGTTCTCGACGACGCGCTGCGAACGCGCGTGCGCCGGCGCGCCTGAATCCGCGAACGCGCCGCCCTCCATGATGACGTCGTTCTGCAGATCCTGCATGATGAGCGCACAGCGCTTCGGATCAAGTTGCAGGTCGTCGGCCTTGATCAATGGCGCGGGCACAGAAGACGCCGCCGCGCCTCCGCCGCCTCCTTTGGAAGTCATGTAAGGCTCGGCCCTCGGTCCGACCTTGGTCGCGACCGTGTAAACCGAGTGCGTCGAGGTCATGTACAGGGTGCGGAAGTCGGCGCCGCCCCAGGTCAGATTGGCGACGAGTTCGGGTACCCGAACCTTGCCCAACAGATCGCCATTTGCCGCATAGACCCATATACCGCCCGGCGCTGTCACCCAGATATTGCCGTGCTGATCGCATTTCATGCCATCGGGTAAGCCCGGCTCGAGTTCCGAGCGGATGCCGTTGGCGAAGATGCGGGCGTTGGAAATCGAACCGTCGGCCTCGACGTCGAACACCCGGATCAGCGCCTGTACTGTGTCGTTGACATACAGCCGCTTTTCGTCCCGCGAAAAGCAGAGGCCATTCGGCTGGTCGAACAGATAGCGGTCGACCAATAGTTGCGGCGCGCCCCCGCCGCGAGGCACGCGATAGATGCCCTGGAAGCCGAGTTGACGCGGCCGCTCGACGCCGTAGACCGGCATGCGGCCGTACCAGGGGTCGGAGAAATAGATCGCGCCGCTCGAATGCACGCAGACGTCGTTCGGGCTGTTGAGTTCCTGCTTCTCGAAATGTGAGGCGATGACTTCGCGGCGGCCGTCGGGACGCTCGCGGATCAGCGATGACGTAGCGTGCTCGCAGACGATCAGATTGAGATCGGCGTCATAGGTCATGCCGTTGCATTTGTTCGACGGGCGTTTGACCTCGACGACGCCGCGCGCGGCGTCCCAGCGGCGGCGGACGTCCGCTGGCATATCCGAAAACAGCAAATAGTGATCGACCGGATGCCAGATCGGCCCCTCGGTGAAGGTAAAGCCGGTGCCGAGCTGGCCGACCGGCGCGTAGGGATCGATCAGATTTTCGAATTCGGAACGCAGCGTGGTGTGGGTCATGGGGGATGCCTTCGCTCGGCTCAGGCCGGGAACCAATTGCGTTTGGGCAGCGACTGAACAATCGGGCCCGGCACCTGGTCCTGCAGCCGCCCGACCACATCGCCGCCTTCGATCTTGCAGGGACGGTCGTGTACCGGCAGCAGAAAGCGCGAGCTGCTGACCAGCTTCTTGATCGCCGCTTTCTCCGCGCGCTTCGAGGTGCCGTGGTTGCCGGTGGTGCGCGGTTCAGCATCGTGAATCTCGCGGAAGGGATCCACCAGCTGATCATTGATGTCGTAAAGCACGTCACCGCAGATGGTCGCGATCCCCTCGGCGGTGTGAACGTGCAAATTCATCGACCCTTCGGTGTGCGCGTTCGCCGCCTCGCAATAGACGCCCGGGATCAGTTCAACCGGCCCGGTGATCTCGAGATCCAGGAATCGCAGCGCGCTCTTGGTATGCAGGCGGTCGATCAGGTGCTTGATGTCGGGCGCCGGGTATTGCGGGTGCATCAGGCCCGAGACCGAATATTCGAGTTCCTTGCGGTTGACGACGACCGTGGTGTTCATCGGAAACAGGTCGTCCTTGCCGGCGTGGTCGATATGCAGGTGGGTATGGCAGACAAAGCGTACGTCGCCCATGCGCACGCCGTGGCGCGCCAGCTGGTTCTCGATCATGTTCTCGTGGAACTGGAGGCCGCGCATGCCGAGCGTTTCCATGATCTGATTGGAACGGTAGCCGGTGTCGACGACGATCGGATAGGTGCCTCCGACAATCAGAAAGCCCAGCGTCAGCACGCGGCGCGTGCGCCCACAGTCGCGGCCGAGCACAAGGAAGCTCGATTCCAGTTCGATGTCGCCATAGTCAAGAATCTTGATTTCCAAAGCCATACTTGCCTCCCGTTTTCCTTTGTTTGTTTTCCCCGCGCCGGGCTACTAGGGCGCGATCCGATAGACGCGCACCGCCGTGTCGCGCATGATCGCGTCGCGATGACGCGGGTTCGATTTGACGGCGTCAAGATAAGCGTCGACAAGCGCGCGATAATTGGTCCATAGCTTCTCGATCGGAAAGTTCGAGCCGAACAGGCAGCGATCGGGACCGAAGATCGCCAATGCCTCGGCCACGATACCGGCGATATGCGCCGGGTCGTTGCGATGAATGAACGTGCCGAGCCCCGAAAGCTTGCAGACGACGTTCGGGGATGCCGCCAACCGCACCATGCCGGCGCGCCAGGCGGCGCGGCCGGCGGGCGACAGATCCTCCAGCATTCCGGCGTGCTGCAGCACGAAGGTGACCTTCGGACAGGCTTCGGCAAGGCCGGCCGCGCCCGGCATCTGCGGCGCAAACACCTGCAAGTCGAAGCTCCAGTCGTAATCGGCCAGCCGCGCGACGTTGCGGCGGATCGTCGGGTCCGCGCACAGATCGGCGCGCTCGGCGAAGCGATAGAGCGGGTTCTCGTGCCAGTGCAGCTGCATGCGCACGCCCCGCACGAGCGAGTAGCGCTTGAGCCGGTCGAGCTGCGGGCGCACGTCCTCCGCGCCGAAATCCGCATAGGCGACGATGGCATGCGGCCAGCCGGTTTCCCCGGAAGTGCGCTGCACCCAGGCGGTCTCGTCCTCGAATCCCTCCTTGGCCCAATTGGTCTGCACATAGACCGATTTGACGACGCCATTGCCGGAGAGATCGTCGAGATATTCGCGGATCGAATAGTCGCGACGGATCGGTTCATAGGGGCCGAATATGCGCGGCTGCATCGGCCCGACCAGCCAGGGCAGATCGGCCTGGCGCCAGATATGATGATGCGCGTCGACGATGCCGGTCACGCGGCTCTCCTTTGCCGCAACGACAGCACATGGCCAACCACCGCCGCGGTCGATCCGCCGTCGACCATGTCATCGACGAAACGTCGAATGGCGATCAGCGCCTCGGTCTGGGGCACGAAATTCGAGCCGACCGCGAGCGGCGTCAGCCAGCTCAGCCGCCAGGCGCGCCGCGACAGTTTGGCAACCGCGTCGCGCAGCGCCGTGAGATCGCCGCGCTCCAGTCCGTCGGACACGACCACGACCGCGGCACCGCGGGCGTAGCCGCCGAACCGCGGCACGGCCAGAAAAGCCTGCAGCGCGTCACCGATCCGCGTGCCGCCGTCCCAATCGCTCACCAGATGCGCGGCAGCGGCCAGCGCCTGCTCGCGGCGCTTCAGCCGCAGCGCGCGCGTCACCCGCGTCAGGCGCGTGCCGAAGGTGAACACTTCGATGCCGGGCGTCGCCTGTACTAGCGTATGGGCAAGCCTGAGATTGTCCTCGGAGCGCAACTTCATCGAGCCCGAGACATCGATCAGCAGTAACATCTTGCGCGGCCGCGCGCGCCGCTTCAGCCGGCCGAGCCGCATCACCTCGCCGTCATTGCGCGCGGATTCGCGCAAGGTTCGCCGCAGGTCCGCCCAGGGCCCACGCCGCGCCCGCATCCGCCGATGCCCGCGCCGCCGCGGCAGGCGCGTCGGAGCTTCCCGCGCCAGCCGGCGCAGCGCCTCATTCGGTCCGCTCGAGCCGAAGCGCCGCTCCACCAGCGCCTCGGCGCGCACCGGCATCTCACCTGATTTGTTGACCTCGTCGGCAAGCGGCGGCTCTTCGTCGCCGCGCCCCTCATCCTGCAGCCGCACGACGTCCTCGTCTTCGCCCTCGGCGCCCGGAAGCTCCTCGCCGCCGAGGAAGTGAATGCGGAACAGCATGTCATAGGCGGCGCGCCGCTCGGGCGCAGGCGCCAGCGTTGCGAGGCCCGCCTGCCTTATATCCTCCGGGCTGCGCGGGCCGAGCAACTCGATCGCCGCGAGAAAGGCGGTGGTCTGTTCGGGCGCCACCGGAAAGCCGTTGGCGCGCAACAGCGCCACGAACGAAATGAAGGCATGGACGGCGCGAGGCAGTTGCGGCTCTTCGATCACGCGGCCGCCTCCGCGATGATGGTGTCGAGCCGTCCGGAGATGAAGGCGAGGTCTTCCTCATCTTTCAGCGCAACGCCGATCGACCGTTTGAATGCGTCCGGCCAGCGCGCGCCGCCCTTGTTGAGCAAGGTCGCTGCCTCCGCCCAATCGACCGCCTCGGCGACGCCGGGCGCCTTGCTCAGCGGCTCGCGCCGCAGCTTGCCGACGGCGGCGACAACCGCGCGCGCGGTCGCCTCCGCTACGCTGGAGGCGCGCATCATCACGATTCTCGCCTCGCGCTCTGCGGTCGGGTAATCGATCCAGTGATAGACGCAGCGCCGGCGCAAAGCTTCGTGCAGGTCGCGCGTGCGGTTGGAGGTGAGCACCACCACCGGCCGTTCGGCCGCCCGGATCGTGCCGCGCTCCGGAATCGAAATCTGGAAATCGGAGAGGAATTCGAGCAGGAACGCTTCGAATTCCTGATCCGAGCGATCGATCTCGTCGATCAGCAGCACCGTCGAATCCGGCGCGCGAAGGGCGG
Organism: Pseudomonadota bacterium; assembly: GCA_021779635.1. Next base: position 5,648 of record JAJYAH010000008.1, read on the forward strand.
CGAGCATCGGACGCTCGATCAGGAAACTCTCGCCGTAGATATCGATGGTCTGGTCCCCCGCCTGGCGGATCGCCAACATCTGCCGCGGATAATTCCATTCATAAAGCGCAGCGGAGGCGTCGATGCCCTCATAGCATTGCAGTCGAATGAGCCGGCGGCCCAGCACCGCAGCGATCGCCTTCGCAGCCTCGGTCTTGCCGACGCCGGGGGCGCCTTCGAGCAGCAGCGGCTTGCCCAGCGCGAGTGCAAGATAGGCTGCCGTCGCGATACCATCGTCGGCGAGGTAATAGGCCGCGCGCAGCGCATGCTCCAGCGCCTGCGGGCTATCGATGCCGCTGATGTTGCCGCGAACCGCCATCAGCGGCGCGCCTGCGGCCGTGCGCCGCCCTGCGCCTTGATCGCGCGCAGCACTTTCTCCGGCGTGATCGGCAGATCGTCGACGCGCACGCCGACCGCGTTGAAGATCGCGTTGGCGACCGCCGGCAATACCGGATTGGCGCACATCTCGCCGGGGCCCTTGGCGCCGAACGGACCATCCGCCGCCGGACGCTCCAGCACCGCGACATCGTGCGGGCAGATATCGCCGGGGCCCGGCATCAGATATTCGACAAAGTCGCGCGGACCGTGACTGGGATCCGGATAATAGGGTTCCGTCGTCTCGAACAGGGCGTGGCTCACGCCCATCCAGGCGCCGCCGACAAGCTGTTGTTCGACCAGGCGCGGATTGAGGGCGCGGCCGAGTTCGTAGGCGCTGTCCATGCGCACCATCGCGACCTCGCCGGTCTCGTCGTCGACCTCGACCTCGGCGACCATGCAGGCATGCGCGTAACAGGTCGCCGGCGACATTTCGCCGGTTTCGGGATCGACAGCGGACAGCGGCACCAGAAAGATACCGCGCCCGGAGATAGTCTTGCCCTGCTTGAACTGCGCGGCGATTGCGACATCCTTGGTCGAGATCGATCGATGCGGCGCGCCCTTGACGTGAATATTGCCGCGGCCGTCGGTTTCAAGATCGGCGGCATTGACCTCAAGCTCCTCGGCCGCCGCCTCCATCATGACGCCGCGCGCTTCCTTGGCCGCCGCCATGACTGCGTTTCCGACGCGATGGGTGCCGCGCGAGGCGAAACTGCCCATGCAATGCGGCCCGGTGTCGGAATCGGCGGTGTCGACATAGACGTCCTCGACCGGCACGCCGAGCGTCTCGGCGCAGATCTGCCGGGTCACTGATTTCATGCCCTGACCGAGATCGATCGAGGACAGCGACACCGTGAACTTGCCGCTCGGATTGGAATGCACCAGCGCCTGGCTCGGATCGCCGCCGAGATTCATGCCGATGGGATAGTTGATCGACGCAATGCCGCGTCCGCGATGCCTGGTCATGGTCAGCGCCTCCTTGAGCCAAACACAGAGGAAAATCGCACCGCGCCGTGCGAAGCGGGCTGCGGCGTAGGTGGCGGCGGGGCCGCTGGAGGTATCGGCGGTTGCAGCGGCGCGGGTCCGGCAGCGGGCTGCGGTGCGCGATCGTAAGGCGTGCGCTGCTCTGCGGGGGCGCGCGCCGGCGCGGACGAACTCGCCGCCGCGATCGGAATCAAGGCGCGTTCGCCGCCGCCATCCTTGCGCGAGGACATCCGCTTGAATTCCTCACGCAACGGCCATTTCGACTTCTCGGCCGCGACCTGCACACATTCGATCAACGCGGTGTTCTTGGCTTCGCGCCGGTGCGCCTTCATGTCGCCGTCGCGATAGGCGTTGAGGATGCGGAACTCCATCGGATCCATTCCGATGAGATGGGCAAGCTTGTCCATCTGGCATTCGATCGCGAAATCCATCGCGGTAACCCCGAAGCCGCGCATCGCGGTCGCCGGTGTGCGGTTGGTGAAGACGCAATAGATGTCGCCGTGGACGTTCGGGATCGTATAGGGACCGGGCAAATGCGCGGCGCATTTGACCACGGCGTAGCTCGACAACCGGGTATAGGCGCCGCTGTCGAAATAGGCGCGCACCTTGCGCGCCACGATGCGGCCGTCACGCATCATGCCGTCCTTCAGATAGATGCGTTCGGCGCCGCGTGGCGGCCCGAACTGCATTTCCTCCTCGCGGCCGAAAATGTAGCGCACCGGGCGGCCGGTCAGCATCGCGCCGAGGATGGACAACGGCTCGGTCAGGGTATCGACCTTGCCGCCGAAGCCGCCGCCGACGGTTCCTCCGATGAAGTGAAAGGTGTTCGAGGGCACATCCAGAATCTTGGCGCAGGTGTCGAGCGAGAAGAACAGCGCCTGCGTCGAGGTGTAGACCACATAGCGCCCGTTGGTGTCGGGGGCTGCGATCGAGCCGTTGGTCTCGGTCGGCGCGTGCTCGATCGGCGACATCTGATAGCGCTGCTCAAGCACATGATCCGCGCTGGCGAAGGCACGCTCGACATCGCCAAAGCGCAGCTTCTGGTGATCGTAAATGTCGTGATAGATGAAGGTATTCTTCGGATAGGTTTCGTTGACCACCGGCGCGCCGGCCTTCAGCGCCTCCTCGACGTCGAACACCGTAGGCAGCGGCTCATAGTCGACGCGCACCTTGGCGATGGCCTCAAAGGCCTCGCGGTGGCTGTCGGCGACGACGGCGACGACCGGCTCGCCCTTGTAGCGCACCTTGTCGACCGCCAGCGTCGGCTCGTCGTCCTTGCCGAAATTGATCAGGCTGAGCAGCGTATTGAGGTTGCGCGGCACGTCGGCGCCGCGAATGATCCGGCGCACCCCGGGGCTGCGCTCGGCCTCGACGGTGTCGATGCGCCGGATGCGTGCATGCGCGTGCGGACTGCGCAGCACCTTCAGATGCAGCATGCCCTGCAATTTGTGATCGTTGAAATAGGTGGACGTGCCGGTGACATGACCGAGCATGTCCTGGCGCTGGGTGCCCTTGCCGATCTCCTTGAGGTTGTCATCGCGCTCGTCGGCGAAAATGTCCTTGCGCAGTTCCAGCATGGCGCGGTCCTTTAGGCGCGCGCGCGGCCGCCCGAGGCGGCGGCGAGCACGGCGTTGATGATGGGTTCGTATCCGGTACAACGGCAAATATTGCCCGCGATCGCATTGACGACGTCGGTGCGGGTCGGTGACGGGTTGTGGTCGAGCAGCGCCTTCGCCGCCATCAGCATGCCCGGCGTGCAATAGCCGCATTGTGCGGCGAAATGGTCCATGAAGGCGCGTTGCAGCGGGTGCAAATTCGCGCCATCCTTGAGACCGTCCAGCGTTTCCACCGAGCGGCCTGCCACGGTCTCCGCCAGTGTCAGGCATGAGAGGTGGGCCTGGCCGTCGATCAGCACCGTACAGGCGCCGCATCCCCCCTGGCCGCAACCAAATTTGGGCGTCATATCGCCGACCAGATCGCGCAAGGTAGAGAGCAGATTGGCGCCACCATCGACAAAGACCGCGACATCGCGGTCGTTGTGACGAAATTGCAGGGCGGTCTTGGCCATGGGCGTTCCTTATCGGCTGTCTTTATTCCTGGCCGGTGAGCAGGCGGCGCAGATGGACGCCGATAACTTCACGCCGATACCAGGCACTGGCGAATGAATCATTGGCGGGCGAAGTGCCTTCGATCGCGGCGGCGACCGCAGCAGTGACGCTCGCCGCATCGAGCGTGCGCCCTTCGATCGCGCGCTCGGCCGCCTTGGCGCGAACCGGCATCGCCGCCATCGCACCGTACGAGATGCGGCCGCCGACAACGCGGCCGCCGCTGGTCGGAAGAAGGGCCGCGAGCGTCACCAGCGACCCGCCTTTCGGCTTGACGCGCGATATCTTGCGATAGCGAAACGCCTCGCCATGGGGGCGCTGGAAGGAGACGGAGAGCACCAGCGCGCCCGGCTGGCGATCGCGCCCGGCAAGGAACTCTTCGAGAGGCACGTCGCGCGCACCATAGCCGCCCTGCACCGCAACCGTGGCATCGAGCGCCAGCAGTGCGACGGCGAAATCGCCGAACGGCGTTGGCGCGAACAGATTGCCGCCGACCGTGCCCATGTTGCGCACGGCCGGGCCGCCGATCGAGGCGGCGACGGCATGGAGAAACGCGAGTTCGCGCTCGGCGAGGACGCGCGCGAAGGTGACGCCGGCGCCGATCGTGATGCGGGAGCTGGCGAACTCGATCTGCGTCAAGGCGCGGTCGGTGGCCCGCACCACTGTCGAAATCGAGAGATCGCCTTCGTTGAGCGCGCGCATCACCAGCGTGCCGCCGCCGAGATAGCGCGCGTCGCGCTCCGACGAAAGAGCGGACGCGGCTTCCCCCGAGGTTGCGAACGTCTTCACCGTTACGGGCATGATTTTGTCTCCGCGCTCATGCGGCTCCCTGGAGATGCCGGCGGATCGCCTCAAAGCCGGCCTGATAGATCTGCTCGCCCACCATTTCGGTGAGCTCGGCTGCGTCGGCGGGCCGCGTCGTGAAGCGCGACTCCCAATGCCAGAACGTTCGGTCGCCGTCCGTCACCGGCAGCAGCCGCACATGCGCGACGTAGTTGAACATCGGGATTGGCGTATCGAGCAGGCAATAGCTGAAGGTCTGTTCGAGATCGGAGAGCGCCAGCAATTGCTCGCGCAGCTCCGAGCCGTCCTTCAGCTTGAAGCGTCGCACGCAGCCGATGCGGTCCGAGGATTGCGCCCGCTCGATGGTGCTGGTGGCGACCGCCGGATGCCAGCGGTCATGGCCGTTGAAATCGCGCAGCACGTTCCAGACCGCGCCAGTCGGCGCGTCCAGGATTGTGCTTTTGACGATATGCGGCACGGTTCAGCCTCCGAACGCGCGCTTGAGCGCATCGAAGCCGCCCTGGAACACGCCGCCGCCGATGGTGTTGATCAGTTCGGCTTCGCGCTCGGGCGCGCAGTCGAACTCGGCCGACCATTCCATGAAGGTCTTTTCACCGTCGGTGACCGGGGTCAGGCGCAACGTCGCGACATAGTTCTCGACGCCCATCGGCGACTCGAGAATCGAATAGGTGCAGAACATGTCGAAGTCGGAGAGCCCGAGCAGCTTTTCTCGAATGCGGTCGCCGTTGCGCAACCTGAAATCGCGCACGCAGCCGATCTTGTCGGCGGGCTCGCCGCCCTCGATGCGGCTCTCGGCGATCGCCGGGTGCCAGTTGGGCAGACCGTTGAAGTCGCGCACCCGCGTCCACACCCGGTCGTTGCGGGCGTTGACGACGGTCGAAACATAAACACGAGCCATGACGCGCCCTCAACCCTTCTTGCCTGGCGTCGGCGCCGGCGGCTTGGCTTCGCTCTCCTTTTTCGGTGCCGCGGCCTCCTTGCGGATGCCCTGCATGTCGCGGGCTTCGCGAATAAGGCCCGGCATCTTGGAAAGGCTCCCCCCTTCGACGCCGATGTCGGCGAGGATCGAATCGATCAATGGCGCCTGAACACGGTAGCGCAAGGCCGAATCGATCACCTCGTCGGTGGCGCTGCGCCCGCCCCCTCCACCACCGCCGCCGATACCGCCGGCCAGGCCGTCGACATGCAGGATGCGGATACCCTCGATTTTCTCCATCGGCTTGACGCTCTCGCGCACGATGCCCTCGATGCGATCGAGCAGCTTGCGGCGGAACAGCGAGTAGCGCGCCTGGTCGGTGAGCACGTTCTCGGCCTCGTTGAGCAGCTTCTGCCCCTCGGCCTCGACCGCTGCGCGCACGCGTTCGGCCTCGGCGGCGATGCGCTTCTCCTCGGCTTCCTTCTCGGCGATCAGCACCTCGACCGTCCTGCGCCGCTTGGCGATCTCGCTGTCGCGCACGGTGATGACGCGCTCGGCCGCCTCGGTCGCGCGCGCCTTGGCGTTCTCGGCCTCCGCTTGCGCGGCCGAATGTTCCAGCGACTTCTGATAGAGCGCAATCGCCTTCTCCATCAGAACCGTCTCGACCTCCTTCTCGCGGTTGATCTCCAGCTTGCGCAATTCGCGTTCGCGGCCGATGCGGGCCTCGTCGAGCCCGCGGTCTGAGGCGATGCGCGCGCGCTGCACCTCTTCGTTCGCCGCGATCTCGGCTTCCTGCAACGCCTGGACGCGACCGACTTCGAGCTGCTCGATCACGCGCCGGCGCTCCAGCCGCGCCGCTTCCAGCGCCTGCTCCCTGGAGACTTCAGTGGTCTCGACGTCACGGCGGGCGACGATTTCGGCCTGCTTGACTTGCCGATCGGCGTCGATGCGCTCCGAGCGTTTCGCCGATAGCGCGATGACGCGCTCTTCATCGGCGATTTCGACCGTTCGCTTCTGTTCGATGTTGAGCACTTCGCGGGTCTTGCTGGAGGCAATGCGATCCGCCTCGAGCGCAAGCTCGACGCCGATGCGCTGACGCTCGATGGTGTCGCGGCGTTTCAGTTCGGCCGCCTCGACCGCCTGGTCGCGGTCGATCTGCAGGTTGCGGATGGCCTCTTCCTTGGCGATGCGATCTGCCTCGACCTTGCGCTCCTGGGCGATGCGGGCGGTCTCGACCAGCTGCTTGGCTGATATCTCGGCCTTCTCCAGCGTTTCGTTGCGGGCAATTTCGAGCTTGCGCGTCTCGCTCTCGGCCGCGATCGAATCGGCGGCGGTTTTCTTTTCCTGGGCGATGCGGGCGGCGCGGGTCGCCTGCCGGGCGGCGATCTCGGCCTCCTCGGTCGCACGCTGGCGCTCGATATCCTGCTCCTTGGTCTCCTGATCGCTCATGATGCGTGCAAGAGATATGTTCTTTTCCTGGGCGATCCTTGCTGCCTCGATCGCCTCGCGCGAGGCGATGTCGGCTTCCTCGATCGCGCGATTGCGTGCGATCTCGAGCCCGCGGATGCGCTCCTCCTGCGCGATGCGCGACGCTTCGGTCGCCTCACGCGCCGCGATCCCGGCGACTTCGACGGCCTGGTTGCGATCGATCTCCAGTTTGCGGGTGTTCTGCTCGGCGGCGATGCGCTCGGCGGCGAGCGCGCGTTCGCGGGCGATGCGGGCGGCCTCCACCGCTTGCTGTGCCGCGATCTCGGCTTCCTGTATAGCGCGGGTCTGCCGGATCTCCAGCGAACGGGTGTGCTCGTCGGAGGCAATTCGTTCGGCGTTGACGACGGTGGTCTGCGCGATCCGCGCCTTCTCGGTCGCTTCCTTGGCTGATATCTCTGCTTCGTCGACCGAGCGGGTGCGTTCGATTTCGCGCCGGCGTGTTTCTTCCTCATTGGCGATGCGGGCGTCGGTAACGACGCGGTCCTGCTGGATCCGGGCCTTCTCGACGAATTCGCGTGCCTGAATCTCGGCTTCCTCGACCGCGCGGCCGCGTTCGATCTCCTTCTGCCGGACGTCGCGTTCGGACTCGATGCGGGCACTGTCGACCGAGCGCTGGTTGGCAATGCGCGCCTTCTCGATTTCCTCGCGCGCCAGGATCTCCTTTTCCTCGACCGCCTGGGTACGCTCGATTTCCCTTTGCCGGGTTTCGCGCTCGGAGGCGATGCGCGCTTCCGCGATCGCCTGCTCGTTGGCGATGCGCGCCTTTTCGATGGTTTCGCGTGCCGAGATCTGCGCCTGTTCGGCTTCGGTCTCGCGCAACGCCCGTTCGCGCGCCACCTCGGTTCGTTGCAGGGCCCGGCTCACCTCGATATCTCGCTCCTGATCGAGGCGCGCAGTCTCGCTCTGGCGTTCGATATCGAGCGCCTGCCGTTCGGCTTCAAGATTGCGGGTACGGATCTTGATCATCGAATCCTGTTCGATGTCGTTACGCAGCTTGCGCTTGGCCTCGATGTCTTCCATCAGCCGGGTCAAGCCTTCCGCGTCGAAGCGGTTGGATGGATTGAAGAACTCGAGGTCGGTCTGATCGAGGTCGGTGATGGCGACGGATTCGAGCTCCAGGCCGTTCTGGGCGAGGGCTTCGGCGGCGGCTTCCTTGACACGGGCGACATATTCGCCGCGTTTTTCGTGCATCTGCTCCATCGTCATTTCCGAGGCGACCGAGCGCATCGCGGAGACGAACTTGCCGGACAGCAACGCATGCAGCCGTTCGGGTTCCAGCGTCCGCCGCCCGAGCGTCGCCGCGGCGATCGAAACCGCTTCGCGCGTTGGCCGCACCCGGACATAGAAATCGGCCTCGATGTCGATGCGCATGCGATCGCGGGTGATGACGGCGTCCTGCTTCGACCGGGTGATCGGCATCGGCAGCACGTTCATATTGACCGGCGTGAAGTCATGAATGAAAGGGAGCACGAAGGCGCCACCGTCGATCACCACCTGTTCGCCGAGGAAGCCGGTGCGCACGAACGACACTTCCTTGGAAGATCGGTGATAGAGCCAATTCACGACGTAAACGGCCACGACGATCACCACCAGCGCGACGATGAGCCACAGGATCAATTCACCAACAAGAATCCCTGACATAGTACCTACCTCCCCGTAACCGGCGCTCAACCCACGCCGATCGCCTTGAATTTTCGAACCTGCTCCGTCAGCGCCCGCTCCACCGGCAGCCGCTCCATCGACGAAGCGCCATAGAAGCCGTGACACTTGCGCGTGTTTTTCATGATGAACGCGGCGTCCGCCGGCTCCGCCACCGGCCCGCCATGCGCCAGCACCAGAATCCCGGGATCGACCGCCAGGGCTGCCGCCGCCCAGGCGTCGATGAGAGCGGGACAATCCTGAAGTTTCAGCGCGGTCTGCGCGCCGATCGCGCCGCCGGTGGTCAGGCCGAGATGGCAGACGACGATGTCGGCGCCTGCCCCAGCCATCGCCCTGGCATCGGCCTCGTTGAATACATAGGGCGTGGTCAGCATATCCTTGGCGCGCGCCTTGGCGATCATCTCGACCTCCATCGCGTAGGACATCCCGGTTTCTTCGAGATTGGCGCGAAAGACGCCGTCGATCAGCCCGACGGTCGGGAAATTCTGCACTCCGGCAAAGCCGAGCGCCTTCAACTGATCGAGGAAGACGTCCATGTCGCGGAACGGATCGGTGCCGTTGACGCCCGCCAGCACCGGCGTGTTCTTGACGACGGGCAGCACTTCACCCGCCATTTCGACGACGATGGCATTGGCGTCGCCATACGGCATCAATCCTGCGAGCGAGCCGCGTCCGGCCATCCGGTAGCGGCCCGAATTATAAATGACGATCAGGTCGATGCCGCCTGCTTCCTCGCATTTGGCGGAGAGTCCGGTGCCGGCGCCGCCGCCGACGATCGGCTCGCCGCGCGCGACCATGGCACGGAATTTCTTCAACAGTTCGGCGCGTTCAAACCGGGGCATCGATCACCGCGCCACCCGCCGGCGCGTGCTGGTACGCCCCACGATCAAGCGGAACGCCGCGACGATCGCCGCCGCGAATTCGGGCTCGTTGATGTTGCGCTTCAGCCGGATGAGCTGCCGGTTGCTCGTCTGGCGCACCGTCTGATCGAGCGCGCGGAACAGCGCGGCATCGGCGTCGGGGTCCCAGAACGGCTGCCCCGGCGCGTCGAGCGCGGAGACGCCGCCTTCCGGCAGAAAGAATCGCACCGGCCCGTCCATGGCGTTGAGGCGCTCGCCGATCCAGCGGCCCATGCGCTCGTTCTCTTCGGCGGTGGTGCGCATCAGCGTGACTTGCGGATTGTGAACGTGCAGCTTGCGGCCGCGGTAGCGCTCGGGGATCGTGTCGGGCGCGCCGAAATTCACCATGTCGAGCGCGCCGACCGAGCCGATACAGGGCACGCGGGTGCGAACGATGGCGCCGAAGCGATCCTCGGTCGCCGGGAACACGCCGCCCATCAGGAGATCGCAGACCTCGGTGGTCGTGAGGTCGATAACCCCTGACAACAGGCCGGAATCGACCAGCTTCTCCATCGAGCGGCCGACGACGCCGGTGGCGTGGAAGACCAGGCATTCGTATTCGCCGCGCAACGCCGCTGCGATATTCTGCACGGCGGGCGTGGTGACGCCGAACATCGTCAGGCCGACTGCAGGCAGATCGGGGCCTTGCTCGCGCGCATTCGCCGCGCGTTGGTCGAGCCGCGCCTTCACCATGCCGACCAGGGCGTTGGCGCCATTGGCGAGCACCTGGCGCGAGATCGAGTTCAGCCCCTGCACATCGGTGACCGAGTACATCATGGTGATGTCGGCGGGCCCGACATAGGGCGCGACGTCGCCCGAGGCGACCGAGGAGACAATGAGCTTGGGCACGCCGATCGGAAGCGCGCGCATGCCCGGCGCCACCAATGAGGCGCCGCCCGATCCGCCGGCGGAGATCACGCCGACGATGTCGCCCTGGCGGCGCAGCCAGTTGGTGAAGGCCTCCGCCATCGCCGTCACCGAAGCGCCGCGATCCGAACCGAACACCGCGCCGCCGCCGCGGGTGTGGTTAAGGGCTATTTCCTGGGCGGAGACGTCGCAGGACGCGGCCTTGCCGGCCGTCGAGACGTCGACGAGGCGCGTGCGCAGCCCGCTGCCGGCCACGATGTCGCGGATGAATCGGAGTTCCTCGCCCTTGGTATCCAGCGTGCCGACGACGAGCACGGTCGGCCGTCCGGAGCTTCGCGCTGCTTCCGTGTCGCGGCGCGGTCGCGCGGCCTCCTCGAGCCTCAACACACCGGTCGAGAGCGCACGGGCGCCGGACTCGATGCGCGCGATCGGCACCGGCTGCGACCATCGGGTCGGCGGCGTCGGATTGGAAATGTAGACGCGGACCGGTGCCGGGCTCTTCGGGCGCGGGGAAGCCGCCTTTCCCGCACCCTCGTCCTTGGCCTCCGCGCTAACCTCGATCTCGGCTTCGGAGTGACGTCCGACGCCGAGCAGACGCTGTTGCAGGTCACGGTCGGAGGCCAGGCGCGCGGAGTCGATGACGCGATTGACGCGGCCGTTGACCATGATGGCGACGCTGTTGGCGACCGCTGTCGCCACCCCGATATTCTGCTCGATGACGAGGACCGAAATGTCGCCTTCCTCGCCCAGCCGGACCAGCATCTCCTCGACCTGTGCGACGATGACGGGGGCGAGCCCTTCGGTTGGCTCGTCCATGATCAGGAGACGCGGATTGGTGACCAGAGCGCGCGAGATCGCCAGCATCTGCTGCTCGCCGCCGGAAAGCTGGCCTCCACCATTGTTCTTGCGTTCGGCAAGGCGCGGGAATGTGTCGTAGATGCGCTCGACCGTCCAGGCGCCACGCCGCAAGCCCGCGGTCATGCGCAAATGCTCGTCGACGGTGAGCGAACGCCACAGACGTCGCCCCTGCGGTACGTAGCCGACGCCGAGCCGGGCAATTTGCGCAGGTTGCAGCGACAACAGGTCTTCGCCGCCGACGCGGACGGAACCACCGGTCGCGCGCACCAGTCCCATGATCGTCTTGCAGAGCGTCGTCTTGCCCATGCCGTTGCGGCCGACGACCGAAAGCACGCCGGAATCGAGCGTCAGGTCGACGCCCTGCAGCGCATGCGAGCGGCCGTAATAGACGTCGAGGCCCCTGACCTCGAGAATCGGAGCGGCGCGTCGCGCGTCAGCCATGCCCACCTCCGAGATAAAGCTCCTGGACCTCGGGATCGGACTCGATTTCCTGCGGCGGCCCTTCCTTGAAGATGCGGCCATTGTGCATCATCGTAACGCTCTCGACGACGCGCAGCGCCACATCCATGTCGTGTTCGATGATGATGTAGCCGATATGGCCGGGCAGCGACGTCAGGATTTCCACCAACTCGCCGCGCTCGGTCGGCGACAGGCCGGCGGCCGGTTCATCGAACAGGATGAAGCGCGGCGCGCCCGCGAGCGCCAGTGCGATTTCCAGCTGGCGCTGCTGACCGTAGGCGAGTTCGGCGACGCGCCGCTGCTTGACCGCCGTCAGATGCACCGCCTGGACGAGATCGTCGGCCGCTTGCACCAGCGCATCGTTGATGCGCGGCCGGATCGGCGAGAAGCGGCTGCGCGAAACGCCGCAACAGGCCAGATAGACGTTGTCGTGAACGGTGAGTCCCGGGAACAGCGCGGAAATCTGATAGGTGCGCCGCAGGCCGCGGCGAATCCGCTCATAGGGCGGAAAGTGGGTGACGTCCTCGCCGAAGAACCGGATGGTGCCGGAGGTCGGCGGAAAATCGCCGGTGATGCAGTTGAAGAGCGTGGTCTTGCCGGCGCCGTTGGAGCCGAGCACCGCCCGCCGCTCCCCGGGGCGCACTGTCAGCGTGACGTCGGTCAACGCCGCGAGTGCCCCGAAAAGCCGTGTCACGCCGCGCAGTTCGAGCGCAGCTCCAGTACCGACCGCTGAAAGGCGCCGCGCGACGCTATCCATGGCCGTGGCCTCCGCCCGGCTGTGCCGGCCCGCCGCCACGGCCGCGCCAACGCTCCCACAGCCCGACGATGCCGTCCGGAGAGAACAGCACGATGACGAGAAAGCCGAGGCCGATCAGCAGGCGGAAGCGATTGCCGTCGAGCCCGATCGCGACCAGAAAATCAAGCGTGAAAGTGCGCAGCAGCACAAAAATAAGCGCGCCGATGAACGGACCGATCGGACGGGTGATGCCGCCGACGACGGCGATAATGAGAATATCGATCGCCCGTTCGACCCCGACTGAGCCGGGCGATATCTGCCGGTAGTTCCAGACCTGCAAGACGCCGGCGAGCGATGCCATGAAAGAGGCGAACGCATAGGCGGCGACGCGATGCGCATTGACGTTGAATCCGAGTGCTGCCATCCGGCGCGGATTGTCGCGCACGCCCTGCAAGGCCAACCCGAAAGGTGAGCGCGAGAGATAGCCGACCGCGCCGAAGCAGAGCACCGCGACCGCGAGTATCAGATAATAGAACGGGACATCCGCACGCCAGTCGACGCCCCAGAAGTGCGGCGTGACGATGGTGTTGATGCCGGTGTGGCCGTTGAAAATGACCCAATTCTGGTTGGTGAAGTAGTAGAACGCCGATGCTATCGCTAGCGTGATCATGATCGTATAGATGCCTTCGGTTCGCACCGCGAGCGCCCCGCCGATGGTGCCGAACAGCGTCGCCAGGACAATCGCCATCGGGGTCGCCAGCCACCACGGCCATCCGAGGCTGATGTTGGCATTGCCGCTGAGACCGAACACCGCCGTCATGTAGCCGGCGAGGCCCGCGATCGTCAGCTGCATCAGGCTGACCATGCCGCCATAACCGGCCAGGAACATCAGGCTCAGCGCCACGATGCCGAGAATCAAGGTGGTGCCGAAAATCTCGATCAGGAAAAAGCCGTTGGCGAGCAGCGGCATGACGAGCAGGATGAAGCCGACGACCCAGGCGGCGGGGTTGCCGAAATCCGGACGAGCAAGGCCGGGCAACGGCGTCGCCGCCGTGGCGACGTTTTCGGGGTGAAGCCGCGCGTCCTGCGTAATTGACATGGCTAGCGGCCCGCCAGCAGGCCCTGCGGCCGAATGGCCAGCACGAGCACCATGATCAGAAACGTCACCACGATCGCATAGGTCGGGATGTAGACCGAGCCGAGTTGCTCGGCGAGACCGATGATGAGCGCCCCGAGCGCCGCGCCCGGGATCGACCCCATGCCGCCGATGATGACGACGACGAGCGAGGCCAGCAGGAACCGGATGTCTTCGCCGGGCGAGATCGACTGAAAGGTACCGCCGACGACACCGGCCATGCCCGCAAGCCCGGCACCGAGGGCGAACACGAGCACGAACACCAGTTGAATGCGGACGCCCATCGCCGCCAGAATGTCGCGATCATCGACGCCGGCGCGCACGATCATGCCGATGCGGGTGCGATTGAGCGCGAGCCACATCGCAACGCCGATCACGACGGAAGCGGCGAAGATCACCAGGCGTACCATCGGGTACGATAGATAGACCGCCTCACCGGAGGACCTGACGGCGGTAACGAACGGCAGCATGATCGGACCAACCAGCGCGCTCGGTGTTTGAATCTGATAGAAGTCGCCGCCGAAAGCCCAGAGCATCAGATCGGCAAACACGATCGACAATCCGATTGTCACCATCGTCTGGCGCAGCTCCTGCCCCTCCATGCGGCGGAAGACAAGAATTTGCATGGCGACGCCGATCAGCGCGACGACGATAAACGCGGCGAAGAAGCTCAGAACCCACGAACCGGTCGCGACGCTTACCGCGTAGCCGACATAGCCGCCGAACAGATAGAGCGAGCCGTGCGCGAGATTAACATTGCGCATCAGCCCGAAGATCAAGGTGAAGCCGCTCGCCACCAGGAAATACAGGCCCCCCAGCGTGATGCCGTTGAAAACGGCATTGAGGAACACTTTCTTCCTGCCGAAGGCGTCCTCGAGGCCCTGCGGCCAGGTCGCGAAAATCAGCCAGAGCACTGCCGCGATCGCGATCAGGATGACAAACGACCACAGCGGATTGCGTTCGATGAACCTTGTCATGAGTGCCGCCCGCGCGCGCTCAGGGGCGGGACGCCAGCAAGCACCCGGCCCGCGCCGGCTGGTGTGCGACGATAGCTTGTCACGTTCGACGCCATCTCGGCCCTTGTCCTCCCCGGGTGCAACGCTGGTCCGCAGTCCGCATCCGCCGCCATCTTATCGGACACGCGCGGCTTGGACTTGATCGCCAGTATGCTTTCGCGCGCCGGCTGCGCCGGTCAGGCCCTCAGGACCTTGGCGGCGCGCCGATAGTCCGTTGGGGCCATGCCGACATTGGCGGCAAAGAAGCGCGTGAATCCGCTCTGCGACGAGAACCCGAGGTCGAAGCCGATGTCGGCGATCGACGCTTCGGTGGCCACCAGCGAATCCAGGGCTTTTTCCATCAGCAGCGTATTGACGTAGAGATGCGGCGTGACACCGGTCTGGGTTCGGAAAAGCTTGTAGAAATGCGGGCGCGAAAGCCCCGCCTCGCGCGCGATCGCATCGAATTCGATCTCGGCGCCGACGCTTTCCGCCAGCAGCCTGATCGACTTGCGCACGCGAAAGTCGGTCACCGCAGAGCCACCATGACCGTCCGGCAAGGCGTCGGCCTGGCGCCAGCTTTCTTCGTGGCAGGCATCGATCAGGCTCCGCAACTCGCCATCGAGACCGTCGAGCGAGGGAGCGCCGCAAACCATGGCCGCCGCCTGCCGGATATTCTTGTCCAGGGTAGCGGTACGCTTGAATTGCGTGCACCCGAACCGCAGGCCACGGACGCCCGCGAACCACTCGGCGTTGACGTAGAGCACGAAAAACAGCGCCCCGTTTCCGAGGTCGTTGGGCAGGAAATTGTGCGGTTCCCAGGGATTGACCGCGACAACAGTATCTTCGCGGAGCGGCCAGGGGTGCTCGAGCACTTCGATGCAGCCCGGTGTGCCGCCGACATGAAAAATCAGGTGCCCCTCGCGATGCGCGTGCACGTTGAAGGGACGATTGAGCTGGTAAACAGTCGCGCGACCGAAATGGCCGTGAAAAACGGCAAGAGCCCGACTCATGCACTCCTCCCGCGAATTGTGTCTTATCGTTTTTTATAACGTTGATCATTCGCGGGGAGAATGCAAGTCCGGGTTCGAAAGCAGCATGAAATTCAGGGGCTTGGGGAATGGGCGGCCGGCCCCCAAGGGGTGCCGGCCGCCGGTTTGTTTCAGTACTTTTTGCACTCGGGAACCGTGCGGCTCGGCAGGCCGATCTTGGAGAACACCGCCGGATCGTAGCCAAGCGTCTGGTTCACGTTCGGTATGACGCTCACCACCTTGCTGAACAAGGCACCCTTGCCATCATCGACGACTTCGGTGACGAAATTTGTCCCGATCGCCTGGCGGTTGGAGTCGAGTTTGATTTTCCCATTGGGCGCGTCGATTTCAATCGAAGCGAGTGCCGCCTTCAGCTTGGATTGGTTGTCGCTGAGGTCGCCGTTGACCTTTCGCAACGCGAGAATCAACGCCATCGTCGAGCCGTAATAATTGGTCGCCAGCAGCGACGGGCTTGGGAAGCGCTTCTCCGGCGGGAAAGCGGCCTGATAGTCCTTCACGAAAGCTTGCCAGCCCGGATTGTCCCAGGTGTCGGCCTGGCCGCTGGCGGCGATGGTGCCGATCAGCGCCTTCTTGGCGTCACCTTTCGCCGAAAGGATGGTCTGATCGACCATGATCGAGCCGCCGAGCAAGTGCGCCTTGCCGCCGGCCTGCTGATATTGATTGAGGAAGTTGACGGCGTCCGCGCCGCCGAGCCCGAGATAGATCGCATCGACGTCGTCGGGCAGCGCGGCGATCACCGAGGCAAAATCCTTGGTCCCGAGCGGGACCCATTGCCGGTTGGTGACCTTACCGCCGGCGCCGCAGAATTCGAGCACGAGGCCAAAAACCTGGGTGTAGATGAACGAATAGTCCTCGCCCACCGTGGCGATCTTTCGATAACCCTTGTTTTCATAGGCATATTTGCCGAGGCCGACCTGCCATTGTGCGCCGTCCATGTTGAAGCGGAAGAAGTTCGGCGCCGGATCGACATAGGTGGTTTCCTGCGCGCCCGACGCGGCGTTGATGAACGTCAGTTCCGGATGCGTCTTGGCGAAATTCTTGACCGCGATGCCTTCGTCGCCTGACAGGGGCGAAAGCAGGATCTGCACCTTGTCCTGTTCGATCAGCTTGCGGACGGCGCGCACCGCGGAGTCGGGGGTCGCGTCGGTGGAGGCGATCACGAATTCAAGTTCCTTGTCGCCGATCTTGGTGCCGAATTTATTCAATGCGGTCTTAAAGCCGCGGATGCCGTCCTCGCCGAGTACCGTGTAGGTGCCCTCCAAGGTTGCCGTAACACCAACTTTGATCTTCTCTTGAGCCAAAGCGGCGCCCGTCATAAACAGGCTCGCCAGCGCAACAAGCCCCACACTGCCCTTCAACATAGAAATCCTCCCGTTTCCGTTTCCTCGACGTTCATTGACGTTCATTGCGCGGATAGTTGTACCGACGCGATCTGATCTGTCCGTCGTTTCCGCAGAAGCCGGATATTGCGCGTTGCGCGGGCGCGCGGATGCAGGGTTACTTTACTGCTAGTCTCATTCTTCGTGCTGCGATGCAGCGAAAAGCCGAGGCGCCGATGCCTGGCTGGCCCCGGATATGGCGGGCGCGCGCCGCAGCGTGAGGTCGCAGTCGCGTCAACAATGCAGGTGCACGATTGACGGGTGCACAACTAATCTAGGAAGGCCGCACCGGCGCGGGACTTGTGGAAGCCTTCGCGGGCTTCTTGTCGGCATCCTTGGACCAGGACCGGTAGTAAGCCAGCACCGTCATCATGGCGATGCCAACGGCGCTGACCACAATCTGCATCCAGACCGTGTTCGACACCTCGACGAGCACAACATGGGCCAGGACCGCCAGGAAGACACCGAAGCAGAATACTTCAAGCGATTGTTGGCCGCACTTGATGAGGGGCCGAAAGATCGGCCATTGCAGTCCCGGCCAGTCGCGCGCCATGAACCGCGTGATGAAAAAGGCAAGGATGATGAAATGAAGGAGACGGTAAGGCGCGAGATTGGTCTTGTCATTGGGGTTGAACGCATCGACCAGCCAGGCGGGCATCAGTTGGGCGAGTTCGGGGAATCGCCCCGCCATCGTCATGACCATGGCGAACAGAAGGTAGGCGCCGCCGAGCACGAGCAGCGCGCGCGACCGGATCACCGGCCTCGACTCGATTGAACCGCCGAGCGCGAACCATCCGCCGAAGACGAACAGAAGCTGCCAGCAGAATGGGTTGAAATACCACGAGCCGGTCGGATAGGCGTGCAGGTTCCAGCTGAAATGGCGCGCAGCCAGGTAGAGCAGGAACGATGCCGCGAGCGTCAGGTTCGGCCGCCGCAGCATCATCCACAGCACCGGCGGGAAAATCACCATCAGCAGGATATAAAGCGGCAACACGTCCATATTGACGGGTTTGAAGGCGAGGATGAGGCCCTGGTAGAGCGTCTCGGCCGGGTTGTGCATGAACCCGGCGACGTTGAATTCATTTTCCAGGTTTGGATCGTCATAGCGCTGAGAGAGGTATCCGATCTCGGCGATATACATCACGAACAGGATGATGTGCGCCACGTAGATCTGCCAGGCGCGCTTGATGAGGCGGGTGCCGCCGATCACGAACCCGCGCTCGAGCATCATCCGCGCGTAGACGAACGAGGCGGTGTAGCCGGAGATGAAAACGAACAGGTCGGCCGCGTCGCTGAATCCGTAATTGCGCTGGGTGATCCAATTGACCGCGTTATTGGGAATGTGGTCGAGAAAGATCGCCCAGTTGGCGAACCCGCGCAGCAGGTCGAGGCGATAGTCGCGACCCTTCGGCGGCAGGATGGCCTCTATCGCCATTGTATAGCTCCAACCGACCTCAATGGTGAGATTCCGCCTGCAAGCCTCATGCTTGCTTTATCCAGCAGACATCTCTTAATGGTATCATATTTCGATGGCCCGAAGAGATTTTTCCGTGGCCGCCGGCCGCACGCCTTCCGGAGTATTTTCGCCGCCGATATCGCGTGACGCCGATAGCTCCCGTAAACTCAAATCCCGAATCAAACGGATGGATGCCTTTGCGGGGACTCCGGTCCGCCATCAAATGCATGAAACGGAGACGACATGCCATCCAATGTTTCTTCCTCCAAAGGAAGTATCAGAACGCTTCTTCTTGAAGGCGTGAATGACAGCGCGGTCGAGCTGTTCGTCAGCTCGAACTTTTCAAATATCGAGCGCTTGCCAAAGGCCCTCGATGCGAACGGGCTCCTTCAAGCCATCAAGGGGGTCGACCTTCTCGGCATTCGGTCCCGGACACAGCTTACCCACGAGGCTTTCGCCGCCGCCGACCGGCTGGTCGCCGTAGGGTGCTTCAGCGTCGGAACAAACCAGGTCGATCTGGATGCGGCGCGTCAACGCGGCATTCCGGTATTCAATGCGCCGTTCTCCAACACCCGCAGCGTCGCAGAACTGGTGATCGGCGAGATCGTCATGCTGCTTCGGCGGATTTTCCCGCGCTCCTCGGCGGCTCACAAGGGCGGCTGGGACAAATCGGCGACCGACAGCCACGAGGTGCGCGGCCGGACGCTCGGAATTGTCGGTTATGGCAATATCGGATCGCAGCTCTCGACCCTTGCCGAAGGCATGGGCATGAAGGTCATCTACTACGATCACACCGACAGGCTTCGCCACGGCAATACCGAACCTGTCGACAGCCTTCAAAGCCTGCTGGCTCAAAGTGATATCGTCAGCCTTCATGTTCCGGAAACGCCGGCCACCCATGGCATGATCGGAGAGGCTGAACTCCGCATGATGAAGCGCGGAGCCTACCTGATCAACAACAGCCGCGGCACGGTCGTCGACCTTGACGCCCTGTCGCGGGCCCTTCGCGAAGGCCGTCTGGCCGGAGCCGCCCTCGATGTCTTTCCGGTCGAGCCGTCGTCAAATTCAGACCGCTTCCAAAGTCCGCTGCAAGGCCTGGAAAATGTCATCCTCACACCTCACATCGGCGGTTCGACCGAACAGGCGCAAGATCGGATCGGCAGGGAAGTGGCCCGCAAGATGATCGACTATTTTGACAGCGGCTCGACCATGGGTGCGGTCAATTTCCCGCAAGTGCAATTGCAGGCGCGCTCGCTCGGCACCCGATTCTGCCATGTTCATCGCAACGTGCCCGGCATGCTGCGGCGATTGAACGAAGTGTTCCTGCAGCGCGATATCAATATCTTCGCGCAATATCTGGAGACCGACAAAGAGGTCGGCTACGTTGTGCTAGACGCCGATCTGGCCGGACAGTCCGGTCCCGCAATTCTCGACGAAATTCGCGCGCTCGACGGCACCATCCGGGCGAGACTGATCTACGAACATTAGAGCCTTTGTTTGACGCGTTTTCTTCACGCCAGGCGGCATGCACTTCGCTCGAAAACGCTCTGGCCGAGATGCGTCTCGATCCGCACAAGGCAGTCCCACTATCAGGGATTTTCAGAGCGACGCGACCGGAAAATTGAAAAAGAAGATTGGCTTGTTCATACATAATTCAACATCTTAATTCGCTCAATTTTAGCCATTGGGAGCCAAGGTTCCATTCATGGAGCCTGCGGGAGCGCGCCGTTAGCTACCGCGAGGTAGTATGGAATCACTGCTCTTGAAGTTTTTGGCCGACTGCCCCGGCTCAGTGTTGTGATCATCACCCGTGCCGGCACATGAGATTACTGGACTTCTTGCGAATTTGTCCGATCGAGGACCGCAATCGGGGAGCCCTCATCCGCAGAAGAACGCCTGCGTCGCTTTAAATTGCAACGACGATTGGCGCCGCCGGCCGAAATACGGCTTGGGAATACAGGCTTGGGAAACACAGGCCTGGGTCTACCGGAGCTTAAATTTTGGATTTAGGGTATTTAAATCATGATTGCCGCCGCATTCGAAGAATTCGACCTCGACTATGCAATGGCGATGGCAGAGCGCGCCAACCGTCATATGGCGCAACACGGGGTGGCTCCCACGCCGAACAATTTTGCCGTCTGGTTCAATTATTCAAGCGACACCACGCCGGAATTGAAGCGCACCATCGATATTCTGATTGCCGGCAAACTGAGGTTCGATGCAGCAACGAACCGGGAGCTATTCTCGACATATCTGGCTGCCGGCTCGGCCGGCGCGACTGTCAGCGATGTCCCCGAACGGTTGAAATCCGTTATGGCCGAGGCGCAGCGATTTGTCGCGCAGGCGATCGCCGACAACCGCACTCAGATTCGGGCCATTGGCGACGTCGCGGAGCGGGCCGAAAGCGGTATCGACCCGCGACCATTGGTCGAGTGTCTGATGGATGAGCTGACCAAGGCTGCGGCGCGGGCCTCGAAACTCGAGATCAATCTCAGCGAGACCTCACGCGAACTGGACACTATCCGCGAATCCCTGAACAAGGCCGAACAACGCGCCAATACCGATACGCTCACCGGTCTTCCCAATCGCCGCGCCTTGGACGAATTCCTTCGCGCTTCGCAAACCGCCGCGATGGAAACCGGCGAACCGCTCAGCGTGCTCCTGATCGACATCGATCGCTTCAAGAAATTCAATGACAGTTTCGGGCACGGGGTGGGGGATCAGGTGCTCCGGCTGATGGCCAAGGCGCTGCGTGATGGTGTCCGGGAAAAGGACCTGCCGGCTCGATACGGCGGAGAGGAACTGATCGCTGTTCTTCCGGGCGCGGAGCTGGCCGCCTGCGAGGCCGTCGCCGAACGAATCCGGCGGTCGGTTGCGGAGTGCCAGATCACCCGCCGCTCCACCGGCGATATTCTGCCGGGCATTACCGTATCGATCGGCGTGGCCCAGTTTCGACCGGGGGAATCGATGGCTCGATTCCTGGAGCGCTGTGACAGCGCGCTGTATTTGGCGAAGCGAACCGGACGAAATCGCGTTGTCACGGAGACCCGTCTGGAAGGCCGCGCCGCCGTCAACGGTTGACACCATCCGCGGGATAAACGGCGGAGCAGTCCGGCCTCCGCGATCCAGGGTCTGCCCCGCATCGAAATGCGGGACGCTCGCCACGAACCGCCCTAAACGCGCTCGATGATGATGGCCGGCGCCATGCCCCCGGCGGCGCACATGGTCACGAGGCCCCGCTTGAGATCGCGCCGCTCCAGCTCGTCGAGAACGGTGCCGATCAGAATCGAGCCGGTCGCACCGATCGGATGACCGAGCGCGATCGATCCGCCGTTGACATTGACCTTGTTGCGGTCGAGGCCGAGGTCGCGAACGAATTTCTCCGCAACCACCGCGAATGCCTCGTTGATCTCGAACAGATCGATATCATCCAGTGTTAAACCCGCTTTCGCCAGCACCTTGCGCGCAGCCGGTACCGGAGCATTGAGCATCAAGGTCGGCGAGTCGCCCATGTTGGCCATCGCCACCACGCGCGCGCGCGGCTTCAGGCCATGCGCCTTGGCATAATTCGGCGAAGCCAGCAGAATTGCTGCCGAACCATCGACCACGCCGGACGAATTGCCGGCATGGTGCATGAAATCGATCTCCAGATCAGGATATTTTTGCAGAATCAGATTGCGGTAGGTCGTGCCCTTGTCGTCGAGCGGATAGTCCGCCACCGCCGTGAAGGCAGGCTTCAGGCCAGCAAGCCCCTCCAGCGTGGTTTGCGGCCGCGGATATTCCTCGCGGTCGAGCGCGAGGCTGCCGTCTTCGCGATAAACAGGCACCAGACTCTTGTCGAAATAGCCATGCTTGATGGCGTTGGCGGCCTTTTGCTGGCTCTCAAGCCCCAATGCATCGACGTCCTGCCGGGTGATGCCTTCGAGCGTCGCAACCGCGTCGGCGCAAACGCCCTGATGCGATTGCGGATGCCTTGCGCGCAGGCGAAGATTGCCGGAGTCCATCATCATGGGGCCTTCGCCGCGGCGGCCCTCCATCGACATCATCTCGGTGCCACCGGCAATCACGAGATCCTCGGAGCCCGACATGATAGCGGCGGCGGCCATATTGACGCTGGTGATGCCGGATCCGCAGAAGCGGTCGAGCGTCACGCCGCTGGCGCGGATATCGTAGCCGGCATCGAGAGCGGACATCCGGCCGAGATCGCCGCTTTGCTGGCCACGCTGGGAACTGGTGCCCCAGATGATGTCGTCGACATCGGCCGTATCGATCCCGGTGCGATCGGCCAGCGCCCGCAACACCGTTGCGCCGAGCTGCTGCGGATGAATGTCGGCCAGTGCGCCTTTTCCGGCCTTGCCAATGCCTCGCGGCGTTCTGCATGCGTCGATGATCAGCGCGTCCACCATGGTGTTTCCTTTGGGTTATTGCTGGCAGCATTTGAGGACGACCGTATTTTGGAGTCAATTCGTCCGGCTGACAAACTCTTTCGCGTTTTCGTTGTCGCCGTCATCGACGGGCAGCGCCGCGTGCATCGACAACAGATTATCCAGACTATCTCCGTCCGGGTTGCAGACGATTCTGTGCTCATCCTCGCTCCGCGAGCCCGAGAATAACGTCGTCGACCTCGCTGCCACGATCGTTCCGGCCACGGATATCTTCAGGGCACCCGGCTGTCAGGACGCCACCAGCCGATCCCGGCCATTGCATCGCCAGACCGGGTCGCTCTATTACAATCCGGACGGACGGTCAAATAATTATCAGGCTTGAACTTTGATGGCCCAAGGGGGCAGATCGTTGGCCATGGTACCTGCGAACCGAGCAAGGGGAAAAATGCAAGCCGTCGTGGTCGAGAAGTACGATTCCATCGATAATATCCAACTGAAACAGGTTCCCTTGCCGGAGATCTCGGCTGGCCATGTGCGGGTCAGGATCAGGCCGCAAGCGTCGGCTTCGTCGACGGTCTGAAGGTGCAGGGGCTGTACCAGACCAAGGACGCGCTCCCCTTCACGCCCGGATCGGAATTCGCCGGGGTCGTCGACGAGTCGGCGGCTGATGTATCGGGATTTACGGCCGGCATGTCGGTGATGGGCATGGCGCGGTCGGGCGCGCTCGCGGAATTTGTCACGGTACCCGCAGCGGCGCTGCAAGCCATGCCGGAAGGGATCGCGCCGGAGGTCGCCGCGTCGTTCCGCACCAACTACCTGACGTCACTCTATGCATTGAGCGAGCCGGGAGCGCTGCGCGCGAACGAGTATCTTCTGGTATTGGGTGCCGCGGGCGGCGTCGGGATCGCCGCGGTTCAAATCGGCAAACTGCTCGGCGCCCGCGTCATTGCCGCTGCCTCGACCGAAGAGAAGCGGAGGTTTGCGGCCCGCTTCGGCGCTGACGCCACGGTGGATTACACGCGGGCGGATTGGCGCGACGCGCTCAAGAGCTTGACCGACGGTCACGGCGCCGATGTGATCTTGGATCCGGTGGGCGGTGATGTCGCCGTGCAGGCATTCCGTTCGATCGCGTGGCGCGGCCGTCATCTCGTGGTTGGATTCGCCGCCGGAAGCATCCCTGCCTTGCCGTTCAACCTGCCGCTTTTGAAGGGTGGAATCCTGCTGGGCGTCGACGTCGCTCAAATTCCGCTCCGTGAGCCGGAGGCGCAGAGGCGGGTGATGGCCCAGCTATTCACCTGGCTCGCGGAAAAGAAACTCGATCCGGTTGTCGGCAAGGTATTTGCTTTCGAGGATTTCCGCGATGCCTTCATGACCATGCAGCGCCGAGCGGCGCTCGGAAAGATGGTCGTGCGGATCAGCTAGCCGCGCCACGGCGAGCCAAAGGACACGGGATATTTGAAACGCCAGGGCGAGTTTCGCAAGCAAGGACAAAAAGACAATGACTGATATCAACGAGGACAATGGTGGCCCGCGTCGCCTGATGCATCGCCGATCGATCGAATGCACCGGCTACCTCCGCAACGACGGACTGTGGGAAGTCGAGGCGCGGCTTCTCGACACAAAGCCCTTCGCACAACACGACCGTTTCCGCGGCGAACTCCAGCCCGGCGATCCCGTTCATGACATCGGCTTGCGGCTCGCAGTCGATGATTCCCTCACGATTCGCGAGGCCGAGGCCATAATGCGAGCGACGCCGTTTCCGACCTGCATCGATGTCGAACCGATATTGCAGCGTTTGGTGGGCGAACGCATTGGCAAGGGATGGCGCGAGATCGTTCGGCGCAAGATGGGGCGACTGGAGACCTGCACCCATCTGTCGGAGTTGCTTGGCCCCGCCGTCACGGCGCTGTTTCAGACGATGTCTCACGGCAAATCGCCGGAAGGCCGCGATGCGATGGACCATCATCACGCCGTCAGCGAGCAGCCATTTTTCATCGATGGCTGCCATTCCTGGAGAACCGACGGACCGGTTGTCGCCGAGATATTTCCGCAATTCGCAACCACGCGTTCTGCGGGCGGTTGAGCGTGGCCTGCAGCTAGGCTTTCTCGCGCCGGTTGGCCACGACGGGTTTGGCCGCATGGCCGGGTGCAAACCCGTTTAAAAACAGGTCGACCGCCGTGTCGGCGAACTCCTTGGGACCGATCCCGCCCTTCGGATCATACCAGGTGTAGGTAAAGTTGATGATCCCGAACAGGATCATCGTGTAGATCTTCTTGGTCCGCTTGACGATCTTTCCTTCGGCGTCGAGCCGGACCAAAAGGTCCGTGACGGTATCCACCAGCTGCCGCTCAAGGTTCTTGATGGCTTGCTGCTCATCCTCGTTGAGAAACGGTAGATCGTGAATCAGAACGCGTTGCTCGTGGGGCGACTTGGCGTTGACCTCGACGATGGCGCGAATGACGTTTCGAAATTGTGTCAGGGTCGAGCCGCCCTCGGCAACCGCAGCTTCGACCCGTTCAATCATCTCGCGGACATGGGCGTCAAGGATGGCAAACAGGATCGCCTCCTTCGAATCGAAGTAATGATAAAGCGCGCCGCGCGATAGCTTGCAGGCATCGGCGAGATCGGCGATCGAGCTGCGCATATACCCCTGCGCGGAAAACAGCGCCGCGGCATTGGTCAAAATACCCAGATAAATGCCGTCATAGTTTTCGGAACGAGTTCGCGCCATGGGATGTTGTCCGCTTCGGCTTCAGCTTCTGATCGTACGTCTTGGCATATCCATATCTGATTCAGCTACCTTTTCGGATACCCGTATCGACGGGCGGGCCGTCCGCTTCGCTCCGCGGGCTTGACCGCGAGGGCGGCAAAGCGGCCGTCTCGATACATATT
>JAJYAH010000322.1 GCA_021779635.1 Pseudomonadota bacterium
GGCCACCGTGATCAGACCGTTACCGTCCATCGTCAGCGCCGCGCCGCCGGCGAGGCCCACACCCGCGGCCACGGCTGTCGTTCCGAGCAAGGTGCGCCGGCTGACGCCCTTTCCGTTTTCGTTGTCGCTCATAATAGCCTCCTAGGCTTTCAGGTTGCAGGTGTTACAGGTGGAGTAGTGGCGTCCACGGGCGGTAGACCAAGTGGCTTGCCCCCCGCGGTGATGACCGTGTTCGGACCTTTGCCGCTGCGCATCGATGGCGACGACAGCGCCTCGCGCTTCTCGCGCTTCAGCCGCACCTGAATCATGTGCGGGCAGCGATGGTCGTCGAAATAGAGTTCCTGGCAATGCATGCAATAGATGCACTCATTGACGTTGATGTGTCCTTCCGGATGAATCGCCTGCACCGGGCATTCGTTGGCGCAGCGCTGACAGGGTGAGCCGCATTCCGGCCAGCGCCGCAGCCACTCGAACATCCGGATCCGGCCTGGAATCGCAAGCGCCGCGCCGAGCGGACACACGTATCGGCAGTAGAACCGCTCGACGAATAATCCTGCCGACAACATCGTCAGCGCGTAAACGACGTACGGCCATTCGCGCGCGAATTTGAGGATGATCGAGGTCTTGAAGGGCTCGACCTCGGCGAGTTGCTCCGCAAACGCGGTCGAGTAAAGCGACATCCCGAACAGGCCGAGGAAGATGATATACTTGATCGGCCACAATCGCTCATGCAGCCCCCACGGCAATCTGTATTGCGGGATCTTCACCGCCTTGGCGATGTTGCTAAGCAATTCCTGCAGCGCGCCGAACGGGCATAACCAGCCGCAGAATGGCCCGCGTCCCCAGAACAGAAGTCCTGCGGCGACCGAAGCCCAGAGCAGGAAGATCAGCGGTGCCGACAGGAAATATTCCCAGCTGAATCCGGTCAGCAGCGAGTTGGCGAAGGTCAGGACATTGACCACCGAAAGCTGGGCATTCGCATACCAGCCGAGCCAGACGAGAATGTAGAGCAGATAGCCGCGACGAACCCACGTATACACCGCAGGCCGGCGGACCAGGATATTCTGGAAGAAGAAGATCAAGGTGAGAGCGCCGAGCGCCACAACCGTCGTTGCGATCTTGACGACGTTGCCGCGCCAGATTTTCATCCACAGTGGCTCGTCTTCGGCGGCAGCGAATGCCGCGGCGGCGCGCTTTGCGGTCGCCTGTGCTGCCGACGCTGCCGCAGGAGGCGTGGCCGCCTGCTGCCGGACCGGCGCCGGCTCACTCTTTAAATAGGCGTCCGGTAGGGTGTAGCCGAGATTGAAGGTGAGCCACGCCTTTTCCCGTGCGGCGACCACGCGCTGCACCAGCAGTTGCAGCACCCATGGTTCGGTCGGATCAAGCGTGAATTCCGGCGGCACCGTAAACAGGGCAATTTCGGGAAAATCAGGCGCGCCCACGGCTTCAAGGTTCCCCAACCGCGTGTGGTCGCGGTCGCGGAAACGCACGCTGTTGGTATCCTGGATCAGTTCGATGCGGTCGAAGATGCCGCCGCGGACGTAAGCAGCCCCCTTGAACGAATACCGCCCCGATCCAGCGACGATCAACGCCTGCTGACCAGGCTTCAGCCTGCCGGCCAACCGATTGTATCCGTCATCGCCGAGCAGGCTGCGACCGATGGTCGGCACCGCGACATCAGCGACATAGAGATCGATGAACGTATTATCCGGATCGCCCTCTTCCGGGTGCGCGATCGCCGCGGCATTGCCGGATTTTTCGAAGGCCTTGTTCACATCGCCAACGGTCAGGATCAGCCGGCGGACGGAACCATCCCCAACCAGGCTTTGCCAGTCACGAATTTCACTCCTGCCGGAATCGATTACCTTCGTGACCTGCGGCGCCGCGCTAGCGATCACGTTGCCCTGGTTGCCGAGCCGACCGCTCTTGATGAACTTGGTCGCGGAGCGGACGATACTGTCACCCATCACCAGCACGGTCACCGTCGCGCCACTGACGATATCGACCTGCGGCGCGGGCGCGGCGCCGCGCACGACCGAACCCATATCAGTGCCGATCAACTTGTTGACCGCTTCCAGAATGCGCGCGACCGGTATGCCCACGAGCACAATGGGTTCCTTGTGCTCGACGAGCTTGAGGCCGGTTATCACGCCCTTCGGATCGATACCGACCAAAATCTGAATCGGCTTTCCCGAGTAGCCGATGGCGTTGGCAAAATCGGAGTTGAGATAGACATAGCCGAGGAGCTGGTCATCCTTGTATGCCGGCGCCATCGCCGGATCGCCCTGCAGCGGGCCAAAGCGATTCGCGCCTGCAACCAATTCGGCCGGCTCGGCCTTGCCAAGGTAATCGTTCAGCCGGCCTGCGGCGCGCGCTTCTCCAAGAATGGCCATCCAGCCGAAAAGGGCCAGAGTTCCAACAAGGACACAGATATGGACGGATTTTCGCAAAGCGCATGTTCCAGATTTCAAGGCAGAACGCCATTGTTCTGGACCGCGGACTTCACTTATAGCAGCAAAGCGGTTTTCTTATTGCGCTGGATCAAACTGCAGCACGCTGATCAAGTCAGACTTATGGCTAAGAGGAACCGACATGCGCAAAGAGCCGCTTCTGACCGCAGCGCCGCCAGCTCCCGTGCGAAGTCTTGGCGAGCTTTATGCAATTGCGTTCGATCTGGCGCAAAGAGCGGCCCAGCGCTATGGCTCCCTCGCGGAGCGAATCGACCAGAACTTTTGGCCGGTGCGCAGCGTTTTCGAGGTCCTTGCGACACGTGAGCGCGATCGTGCCGACAACTTGTCGGCGGCGTGCCTTGCCGCCTGCGGCAAGCGTCCCGATGCCGCCGATCTTCGGTGGGCACCGATCGATCTCGTTCCCGCGGCGGAAATCGCCGACATCGGAGATTCCAGTCTGTCGACACCTTACACGGCGTGGGCGCTTGCGGCCCGCCACCGCCAGCGCGCCTTCGTGTTCTGGACTTACGTCATCGCGCTTGCTGAAGACCCCCTGGTGCGGCAGGCTGCGGAGGATCTGGCGCGCGAAGCGCTGTTCGACGGCAATCTGTTGCGCCGCGAGCGTCGGCTCGCCTGGCGGGCCGAACGGAAGATTGGCACGGAGGACGTAACGACTCATGACGGAATGGACGAGGCTGGGTCGGCCGCCTTGCTGGAGAGCCTTCTATTCAAGGACATGATGGCTTGGTCGCAAGGGCTCGACCCTGCCCAGCGTCAACAGCTCTTTGCTCCCGGCCTTGCTCCCCTGCCCCCACCTTCCCTGACGCCCACCGGCCGAGGCGGTACCGACGCGGGAGATGCGGAAATCGAACTGGTCAAACGCCGGGCACTGCGCCGCGCGGAACAGTTGTCCAACATCTATCTCGACGAAGCCGATCGTGCAGCCGACCAGAGCAGCATGGAACTGGCGCAGAAACTCGCAGCGCAATCCATCCTACGACTCGCAAGCCTGCGTCATCTCGTTTCCGAACCTGGATTGCGGTGATCCGCCGGCCCGTGGGCGAGTGGAAATTCAACCGAACGTCGGCCGCACCGGTAAATGGAAGCCAGACGGTCGAGGGGTGTTGATCACCCGGCTCCCCTCACCGAGTCCGAGGCGCATCCTTCCCCGCATCCGGCCGCTCTGACGGAAATGACCTGATCGCCCGACTCTTTTGGACGTGAAGCGGTCTCTCCCCGATCCACGATTCACAAAACGCCGAGCCAGCTTAAAAGAGGTAATTTACCTATTGCTTTTCTAGCCGGGATAAATAACATACATTTCAAATATATCTTTTACGTTGCGCAATAGCTTGGCGCAACCGGAAGGCAGGATGATGACCCATGTCGTTACCGACAACTGCATCAAATGCAAATACATGGATTGCGTCGAGGTTTGCCCGGTCGACTGCTTCTATGTCGGCGAGAACATGCTCGTCATACACCCGGACGAGTGCATCGACTGTGGTGTTTGCGTGCCGGAGTGCCCGGCTGAAGCAATCTTCCCGGACAGCGACATCCCGTCTGACTCACATTGGCTCGGCCTCAATCGCAAGTACGCCGAACTCTGGCCGAACATCGTCGCGAAGGGCGAACCGCCGCACGATGCTGACACGTGGAACGGCGTCCCCAACAAGTTCGCCGAGCACTGCAGCCCGAAGCCGGGTGACGGCTGAAACGGCCTCGATGCCTTTCGATCCACCGCCGAGGTCGCCGGGGGATGGGTCGATCAGACCCTCGAGCGACCAGAGGAGAAGTCTAGCAATGTCCAATGTGAACGGAGACACGTCCATCATCGATGTGCGAACGCTTCCGCCGGCTCAGCGCCACCAGAAGATCTTTCAGCTTGTGAATGAGCTCACTGCCGGCCGCTCGTTCATTCTCGTGAATGATCACGATCCAAGACCGCTCTACTACCAGCTCGAAGCCGAATACCCGAAGCAGTTCGACTGGACCTATGTCGAAAGCGGCCCGACGGTGTGGCGCGTGGAGATCGCGAAGCTCGCCCAGGCCGCCTGAACATTCCTCGGACGGAGCGGGCGGAATCGCGTCGCTCCCTCCGACCCGGAAGGTGAGAAAAAGCCATGATCGGCGCATCCCTGTCCCGATGGACCATGAGCTATTTCGCCGTGGCGCTGCTTGCGCTGATGGTGGCAGAGCTGCTGATGGCCGCGGGCTTCGGATTTCCGAGTCATCTCATCGAGGCACCCTAGACGCTCATTCTCGTTCACGTCGTCGCCATCGGCTGGCTCAGCCTCCTGATCTCAGGAGCGCTGATCCAGTTCGTTCCGGTCCTTGTTGCGAAGCCACTTGTCCATCCCGAATTGCCCGCTGTCGCGCTCGCGCTTCTGGTGCTGGGACTGGGTAGCCTCATCCTCGGGTTTCTCGGGATGGCCGGTCACTCCGTGGGTTCGGCACCATGGCTGCCGCTCGGAGCCATGTGCCTCACGTCAGGCTTCGCGCTCAATCTTTGGAATCTTGGCCGGACCATATGGACGGCGCGCCCGATCGGTCTGCCCGCTCGCTTCGTTGTCGCCGGTCTCTTAAGCCTTGCAGGCGTCGCCGCGTTCGGGACTATCTTTGCCTTCACGCTGGGCGGGTGGACAGCAAATCCCATGCTTGTTCGTCTGACATCACAGGGCGTTCCGCTGCATGCCGCGCTCGGCCTTGGCGGCTGGCTGACCCTCACGGCGATGGGCGTGAGCTATCGCCTGCTTGCGATGTTCATGCTGGCGCCGGAGGCTGAACATCGCACGGGCCGGCGTGCGCTGCTGGTCGGAAGTGCGTCGATCCTGGCTCTCCTGGTTGGCGGTCCGCTGTGTCTGCTGCTGTTTGGACAGAACGCGACGCATCCCCTCCTTGTCGCGCTCGGCCTCGCGGTCGTCAGTCTCATCCTCTACGGCTACGACATCGTCCGGCTCTATCGCACGCGCAAGCGGCTGAAGCTTGAGCTCAACGCGCGAATCGCGGCATGGGCGCTCGGTATTCTCGGCCTTTCCATCCTCCTGCTGCTGGCAGTGACGGTGCTCGGCGAGATCAATCGCGGCATCGGCGCAGTCACGTTTCTGTTTGCCTTTGGCTGGCTCACCGGGCTCGGCCTTGCCAAGCTCTACAAGATCGTCGCCTTCCTTACCTGGCTCGAATGCTACGGTCCGCTGCTCGGCAAGCGTCCCACGCCCCGCGTACAGGATCTCGCCAATGAGCCCCGGGCCTTGTCATGGTTCTGGCTGTACTTCGCGAGCGTTGGCGCCGCTTCAGCGGCGAGCTTTCTTGGGGCACCGCTCGTCTTCCGTGTCGCGGCACTCGGAATGCTCGCCGCCACGGTCAGGATATGCATCGAACTCGCCCTGATCCGAACCTTGCGATCAGTGCCGGTGCCGATGTTACCCGACGGCGGCCGCACGCGGCCACGTTTGCTTCTGCCCACCCTGCAACAATCACGAAGATGAGGAGTGACCAATGACGCAAGCCCTGCATGAACTCGATGTACGCCCGATCCTGCGTGCCGGCGGAGAGCCTTTCAGTGCCATCATGGAGGCCGTCAACGGGCTCGTGGCCGGACAGTCCTTCCGGCTACTGGCGACGTTCGAGCCTGCACCTCTCTACGGTGTGCTCGCCAAGAGAGGCTTCGGCCACGCGGCGCGAGAGATCGGCGGTGGCGATTGGGAGGTGACGTTCACCCCGGCCGCCGCGGTGGCCGGCTCCGAGCGAAGCCCGTCGGTTCAGCCAATCGAGCAAAATGCTTCGGCACCCGGATGGCCGGAACCCTCGCGTCATCTGGACAATCGCGATCTCGATCCGCCCGAGCCGATGGTGCGCACGCTTGCGGCGGTCGAAGAGTTGCGGCCGGGCGAAGTTCTGTGTGCCCTGCTTTGCCGTGAGCCCGTCTTCCTTCTTCCGGAACTGGGCAAGCGCGGACACGAATGGCATGGAGGGTTCGAAGCGGACGGAACGACCTATAAGCTCGTGGTGCGCAAAGGAGCCGGGAAGGAGGCCGCTGCATGAGCGACGCGAAGGATCTCGTCGAGCACGTCCGCAAGGCCCTTCATAACGTGATCGATCCGGAAATTGGCTTCAACATCGTCGACATCGGCCTTGTCTATGACATCGCTGTGGAACAGGACGGCGTTGCGACGATCACCATGACGACGACGACGAGGGGCTGTCCGGCGACAAACTATCTCAGGGACGGCGCCGGCGAGGCGGCGCAAGCCGTGGATGGCGTGCATTGGGCCGACGTTAGGCTCACCTACGATCCTCCCTGGACGCCGGACATGATGAGCCCCATTGCGAAGGAATATCTCGGGTTTGGCGGATGACGCAAGAACTCTCCGATCCCGAACTCGGGCAGACATCGCGCGTCGCGCCGCAGGCAGGCGTTGTCGTGCTGCTGCTCGATGCGTTGCAGAAACTGGCGGATACCGGCGAGGTAGACGCGGCTTGCCGCATTGCGGGAAAGGCCTGCGTCCGCCTCCGCCAAACGTCCCCGGGAGCCGAACGGCGCTTCAACGCCTTGCTGCATCGTCTGGCGCGCAGGCTCGATGCAGACGACCGGAGAGATAACGATCCATGAGCTTCACATCTGGCAGTGACGATTCTGCCGCGTCGCGTCATCGCCTGCGGTCGGACACGCAATTTCGCACCGGTGAGCCGGATCGCAGCACCAAAGCTCGCCGGCTTGTAAAACAAACATGCCAGGTGTATCTTTCGTCGTCTGCGCACAGCACTTCACACGGGCCAGCCCCCGCCAACGCCTTGGACAAATCATGCGATTGACCAGCTTTTCCGACTTCGCCCTTCGGCTGCTGATGTACGCTGCAGCGCGGGAAGATCGGTTGATCACGATCGAGGAGGCGTCGGAGGTCTACAATATCTCACGCGCGCACCTCATGAAGATCGCCAACACGCTGACGAAAGCCGGTTATCTGAAGGCGGTGCGCGGCCGCTCCGGCGGCCTTGCGCTGGCGAAGCCGCCGCACAAGATAAAGCTCGGAGACGTCATCCGCACGACGGAGCCCGATTTCGAATTGGTCGAATGCTTTGCTTCCGGTAGCGAATGCATC
>JAJYAH010000323.1 GCA_021779635.1 Pseudomonadota bacterium
GAAACTGCCCGGGAGGCGTTCAGTGAAAAAAATAGAAGCCATCATCAAGCCATTCAAGCTCGACGAGGTGAAAGAAGCGCTTCAGGAAGTCGGACTGCAAGGCATCACGGTCACCGAAGCCAAGGGGTTCGGACGGCAGAAGGGGCACGCCGAACTGTATCGCGGTGCAGAGTACATTGTTGATTTTCTGCCCAAGGTCAAAATCGAGATCGTGATCTCGGACGATTTGGTCGAGAAGGCGATCGACGCCATACGGCGCGCGGCCCAGACCGGCCGCATCGGCGACGGCAAGATTTTCGTGTCGAATGTCGAGGAAGCCATTCGCATCCGAACCGGGGAATCCGGGCTGGACGCCATCTGAATTGAGCCTGCCGACACTCTGATATTGTATTGAGCAGCCCCCAACTGTATTGAGCACTACCACGGTCGCCGGCTGCGGCCAGATCACGATGACCTGTAAGCCATAAGGGGTATTCATGAAGACCGCCAAAGACGTCCTGAAATCCATCAAGGACAACGACGTGAAATACGTCGATCTGCGTTTCACCGATCCGCGCGGCAAGTGGCAGCATGTGACTTTCGATATCGGCATGATCGACGAAGACGTTTTCGCTGAAGGCACGATGTTCGACGGCTCCTCGATCGCCGGCTGGAAGGCGATCAACGAATCCGACATGTGCCTGATGCCCGATCCGGTCACCGCGACGATCGACCCGTTCTTCGCTGAAACCACCATGGTCATCACCTGCGACGTGCTCGAGCCGACCACCGGCGAGCCGTACAACCGCGACCCGCGCGGCATGGCCAAGAAGGCCGAGGCCATGGTCAAGTCGATGGGCGTCGGTGATACGGTTTTCTTCGGCCCCGAGGCGGAATTCTTCGTGTTCGACGACGTCCGCTATCAAACCACGCCCTACAATACCGGCTTCAAGCTGGATTCGTCGGAACTGCCGATCAATTCGGACACCGAATATGAGGGCGGCAATCTCGGCCACCGCATCCGCACCAAAGCGGGCTACTTTCCCGTTCCGCCGCAGGATTCCGCGCAGGACATGCGCTCGGAAATGCTCGGCGCGATGGCCAAGATGGGTGTCAAGGTCGAGAAGCATCACCACGAAGTTGCATCGGCCCAGCACGAACTCGGCATGAAGTTCGACACGCTGACGCTGATGGCCGACCAGATGCAGATCTACAAATACTGCATTCATCAGGTCGCGCACATCTACGGCAAGACCGCCACTTTCATGCCGAAGCCGGTTTATGGCGACAACGGCTCGGGCATGCACTGCCACCAGTCGATCTGGAAGGACGGCAAGCCGGTATTCGCCGGCAACAAATACGCCGACCTCTCGGAGACCTGCCTCTCCTACATCGCCGGCATCATCAAGCATGCCAAGGCGATCAATGCCTTCACCAATCCGTCGACCAACTCCTACAAGCGTCTGGTCCCGGGCTATGAAGCGCCGGTGCTGCTCGCCTATTCCGCGCGCAACCGCTCCGCCTCCTGCCGCATTCCCTATACCGCGAACCCGAAAGCCAAGCGCGTCGAGGTGCGTTTCCCCGATCCGATGGCCAATCCCTATCTCGGCTTTGCCGCGATGCTGATGGCGGGCCTTGACGGCATCAAGAACAAGCTCGATCCGGGTCCGGCGATGGACAAGGACCTGTACGACTTGCCGAAGGAAGAACTCAAGGCCATCCCGACGGTGTGCGGCTCGCTTCGCGAGGCGCTCGAGAATCTCGACAAGGATCGCGCGTTCCTCAAAAATGGCGGCGTATTCGACGACGATTTCATCGACAGCTATATCGAGTTGAAAATGACCGAAGTCGAGCGTTTCGAGATGACGCCGCATCCGGTCGAATTTGAAATGTATTATTCGCTGTAGTTTTGGTTCGCGCGCCTCTGGCCCGAGGGACTCATGAATACAAAAAGGCGCCTGACAGGGGCGCCTTTTATTTTGCGGCGGCGTTCCTGCGGTACTGAAAGCGAGCACGGCGGCTTGAGAAATCTGGATTCAGCGGCGCTTGCCCGCCAATAGCGCTTCGCCGAACGCCTGAAACAAGGCGCGATTGACGGGATTGCGCTGCGGATCGTACTCGGCGTGCCACTGGACGCCGAGTGCGAAGCCAGGCGCATCGGCAATCCGGATCGCCTCGATCGTGCCGTCCTCTGCCACGCCCTCGACGATGACGCGCCTGCCCGGTTCGAGAATGGCCTGGCCGTGAAGCGAGTTGACGCGGATCGTCTCGCATCCGAGCAGCCGCGCAAAGGCGCCGCCAGGAAGCAGATTGACGTCATGGCGATCGGCAAAGACAACCGTGGGGTCCGGATGGATTTCGCCGTTCTCCAGCCGTGGCATCCGATGATTGATGCGCCCGGGTAATTCGCGGATTTCGGGGTGCAGCGATCCGCCGAACGCGACGTTCATCTCCTGCAATCCGCGGCAGATGCCAAACAGCGGTACGCCGCGGGCGACACAAGCCTCCGACAAGGCCAGCGCCACGTCGTCGCGGTGCAGATCGTAAGGTTCGTGCCGGATATCCGGCTCGGTGCGAAAGTGCGTCGGGTGCACATTGGCGCGGGCGCCGGTCAGCATCACACCGTCAACCGCATCCAGCAATGCGCCGATATCCGTGATGTCAGGTGACGCGGCAAACATCAGTGGCAGCGCACCCGCGACGTCGGAGACCGCGCGAAGGTTTCGTTCTCCGACCATCTGGGTCGCAAATCGATCTTCGATGCGATAGGCGTTTCCAATTACACCGACCACCGGCCTCCTCATCGCCTGGTATCCAATCTTTGTGCCGTAACTACTGGCTGGATCATGCCCCGCGAGCGGTGCCTGATCAACATGTTGCTCCGCGTGGTGGCGTTGCTATTTCGCGTGGGGGCCCACTTCGGAACGATGGCCTCGCAGGCCTTTTGTCCCGCCGACCGGGTCGGTCGATGCGAGCCGGATCGTCGAACAACGCGCCCATCTTCGCTTGATCCGGAACTGGTTTGCCGAGAGAGTACCGTCCGAACCGACGGGAAGGGAATCAGCGTGGCCATTTCGACTGACGACGGTCCGGAAGCCCGCAACGATCTGGCCTGGGCGATATCGGTTGGCGGCATCGCAACCGTCCTGTTTGCAACGCTGTTGCTGTTCACCTGGTATTTCGCCGCGACGCTGTTTCTGATCTTTGCCGGAATGCTGCTCGGTGTCGCGCTCAACGCCATGACTGAGTTGCTCGGCCGCGTCGTGAGGTTGGCTCATGCGCTGCGGCTGACGATCGTCTGTCTGGTGCTGGCGGGCCTGCTGTCGGGCGTAATCTTCCTTGGCGGCACTTCCATCGCGCAACAGGCCACCGTGCTGAGCAATACGATCAAATCGCAACTGGTCAACGTCAAGGCCTTCCTTGAGAAGAACGGGATCGACACCAGCTATTTCGATCTCGGCAATCCCAATGCCTCGGCGGCTTCGTCAGTCCAGGCAACGCCGGGCGCGGCGACACACAATCTTCCAAGCGCCGGCACGATCGCCTCCAGCGGTGGCGCGATCGTAAGCCAGACCCTGAAGCTTCTGCTCGGCACGATCAGTGCGGTCGGAAATTTCTTCATCGTGTTGTTTCTCGGGCTGACCTTCGCAGCACAGCCGAGCGTCTATCGAAACGGTCTGTTGTTCATCGTCCCCGCGCGGCGTCGCGCTCGTGCAACGGTCATCGTCGATCGCATCGGCGAAACGCTGGAGCGCTGGCTGATCGCGCAGATCATCACCATGGCCATCGTGTTTCTGGTCACCTGGATCGGCCTGGCGATTATCGGCGTCCAGAGTTCCTTCATCCTGGGCATTCAAGCCGGACTGCTCACCTTCATTCCGACGGTTGGCCCGCTGCTCGCCGGATTGATCGTGGTGCTTGCCAGCCTCGCATCCGGCTGGGTCGCCACGGCCAGCGCATTCGCGCTTTTTTTGGGCGTTCATGCGCTGGAGAGCTACATTCTCACGCCAATCCTCCAGCGTCAGGCGCTGGACATTCCCCCGGCCACCTTGTTCGCATTCCAAATCCTGCTGGGGGTGGTGTTCGGCATCTGGGGTTTGGCGCTGGCCTTGCCGGTGATAGCGATCGTGAAAGTCATGATCGATTACTTCAAGGCCGATGAAATTTCGCCCGATGCGATGATGGCTTGAGGTGGCGCGTTGCCGATGGCGTTCAAGCCACCGAGGTCAGCACCGTCTGGGTATGCTCGACCTCGGGCGGCGCGGCAAAATACTGCCCGACCAGTCCGCGCCATGCCGCGAAGTCGTCGGAACCCCGGAAATCGACGGTATGGTCTTCCAGCGTGTCCCATTTTGCCA
Organism: Pseudomonadota bacterium; assembly: GCA_021779635.1. The sequence continues at coordinate 4,338 of JAJYAH010000323.1, forward strand.
TCAACCGGTAGCGCGACGGCTTCTCGATCGACTTGTGCAGTTCAAAGCCTTTGCCGCCCTTGGCGCGAAGGAACAGCGGGCGGGCCTTGGCGACCGCGGCTTCAAAGTCCTTCTCGGTGCCCGGCTTGACGTCAATCAACGCGATTTCGGTGATCATGTGGGTTACGACCTTTCGTGAGAATGGACGTCTCTAGCGCAGCCGATCGCATTATTGAAGCGTCATCGAACCGTCCAACGCAAAAAGGCGCCGCACGGCGCCAGGTCACTCCAATTCTCTGACAGCTACTTAATTCAGAAGCAACGCGGCGCCGGCGATCATCAGCGTGCAGCCTGCGAACATGACGATGGGCCAGCGGTTTCGCGGCCGATGATAGCGGCCCTGCGCCCGCCGTTCCGAAATCACCGCCGTCTCGTATTCGTCCGACGTCGAAAACATGCAGGCAAATCCGCCTCGCGCTGACGCGGCAGCGGCTTCCAGCGAAACCAAGGCGTCATCGGCGTAATGGCTGCGGATCGTGTCCATAAGCGCGATGATATGAACCGAATGGTAAACAGGAAGTTACCGCTATCCTGCGGATTTTAGGCCAGACGTGGAACAACCGGCCGTTGCTGCGATTGGCGCGTGGCGCCCGCGGTCTTTCGCCGCCAGTTTTCCAGCGACAATGGCAGTTCCTCGGCCGCCTCGACGCGATTGCGGCCGCTGCGCTTGGCCTGGTATAGCGCTGTATCGGCCGCGGCCAATAGCACCTCGAGCTCGGTGCCCGCAGGCCCGCCAGCCACACCGATGCTGACGGTGGTATCGACAGGACCCTCATCGACCACAATTCCAGAGGCCGCAAAGGCCTCGCGTACGCGTTCAGCTGCGATCACCCCTTCCTCCAGCGAACAGGGCAGCAATGCCGCGAACTCCTCGCCGCCGATCCGGCCCGAAAGGTCGCTGATACGCAACGCGTTGACCACGACGGTGGCAAACAGCTTGAGAATTTCGTCGCCCGCCGGATGCCCGAAGCGGTCGTTGATCGATTTGAAATGATCGATATCGAAGATCAACACCGTCACCGGACGGCCGGCGTTGGCTTCGCGCTCGATCACCCGTGACGTCGCCTCGGCGAAACCGCGGCGATTGAACATGCCGGTCAGCGGATCCATCGAAGCCGCGGTCCGGTGCGCCGTCACCGTCCGTTCCGACACCAGCATGAAGATGACGAACGCGGTGCCGACCGCATAAAGTACAAGCTCGACGGAGAATACCGTCACCCACGTGCTGCCGGAGAACATTTTGTCATGCGGGTGCAACAGGTCGCCGAGCAGGATCGGCAGCATCAGCACGAAACCATGAAGTACCGGCACGACGATCGCCGGCCAGCGCTTTTGCAATGTTCTGCGACGCTCCGACCACAGTTCGGTTGCCGTCAGTGCCGCATAAATCGCTACAATGCCGGCGCCGATGGTCATGCGCATCGCTGACGCCTCGGGCGCGACCGTCATGACAGCTGCGATCCAGGCTATCGCCCCGAGAACCAGGCCCGGCAGGTTCGGCTTGCGGCCGTGAAACACACGCGATGCGTTCCAGACCATGCCGCAGGCCACGAAACCGACGGCACTCAACGCGAGCGACAGCGTGCCGCCGAGCCTGTCACCGCCGAGCGTCCAGAGCGCAACCGACGCCGCGCCGAGCAGATAGGCTGTTCCCCACCATTTCAGCGCCGGGATGTTCTCCTGCTTGCCGAAAAACAGCAGCATGGTTCCCAGCATCGCCGCAACCATTGTGGCGACGAGGTATAGCGTGGAGACATCGAGCGACATGGATCACCGGGCGAAGTTGTAATGCAACGTAACCAGCACGCCTGAAAACCGGATGCGCGCCGTTACCAACCTGGATGTTACGACCGCCGGGTTGGCAATCCGTTTGCGTCTGCCCCAAAGTTTTCGTGAAAAATCTCAACAACTCGTCGGCATTTGATCAACAAAAAAGGCGCTCGAAAGCGCCCTTTTCCATATCTGCTGTATTCGCAGCTAATTGTATCGGTTCGATTAGCGCTTCGAGAACTGGAACGACTTGCGCGCCTTGGCACGGCCGTACTTCTTGCGCTCGACCACGCGCGAGTCGCGGGTGAGGAAGCCGCCCTTTTTCAGGACGCCGCGCAGATCCGGCTCGAAATAGGTCAGCGCCTTGGAGATGCCGTGACGCACAGCGCCGGCCTGACCCGACAGACCGCCGCCCGCGACGGTGCAGATTACGTCGTACTGGCCCGCACGCGCAGCTGCGACCAGCGGCTGCTGGATCATCATCCGCAACACCGGACGCGCGAAATAGACTTCGACTTCACGGGCGTTGACGGTGACCTTGCCGGCACCCGGCTTGATCCAGACGCGGGCGACCGCATCCTTGCGCTTGCCGGTAGCATAGGCGCGGCCCTGCTTGTCGACCTTCTTGACGTATTTCGGCGCTTCGGGAGCGGCCGGCTTCAGCGACGACAACTGATCGAGCGACTGCATGGTGTCAGACATCTTATGCGGCCCTCATGTTCTTGCGATTCATTGATGCGACGTCGATTGTCTCGGGTTGCTGGGCTTCGTGCGGATGCTCAGGTCCGGGATAGACCCGCAAATTGCCGAGCTGCACGCGACCAAGCGGACCACGCGGAATCATGCGCTCGACCGCCTTCTCAACCACCCGCTCGGGAAACCGGCCTTCGAGGATCGACTTTGCGGTACGTTCCTTGATGCCGCCGATGAATCCGGTGTGATTGTAGTACACCTTGTTGTCACGCTTGCGCCCGGTCAACACGATGTGGGCTGCGTTGATGATGATGACGTGGTCACCGCAATCGACGTGAGGCGTATAGGTCGGGAGGTGTTTGCCGCGCAACCGCATCGCGACCAGCGAGGCGAGCCGGCCGACCACCAGACCCTTGGCGTCGATCAGGACCCACTTCTTCGTCACCTCGGCTGGCTTTGCCGAAAAGGTTTTCATGTGAGGAAATCCGTGAAAGGAGACGTTGGGCGCGATCGCGCCGAACTACGGGGTTTCTAGATAACAGCACGGCCGACGTCAATGCCAAACGATGTCAATTAGTCATGTAAAAACAGCAAGTTATAAATATGGTTCTATATTACCGTAAAAAACACTAAGCATTTGGAATGGAATAGGTTGCGGTCACATGGGCGATCGGGTCGGGCGACGTCCCCGACAGCAGACTGACC
>JAJYAH010000324.1 GCA_021779635.1 Pseudomonadota bacterium
TTATCTGGATGCGAAATGCACAAGCGTGGCACAGGACGCAACCTGCGTCGAAGTCCGGCTGACATCGGGCAAGGTTTTTCGCGGCGATGCGCTGATCGGCGCCGACGGAATCCACTCGTTCGTGCGTCAGCATCTGAGGGGCCCTGAGGAAAAGATCTTCGCCAACATCTTAATGTGGCGCGCGCTGATTCCGGCCGAGCGTCTCGAAGGCGTCGGACTCGAAGAGCGCGGCAATTACTGGTTCGGGCCCGGCCGCACCCTGATCACCTACTGGGTTCGATCGAAGCAGCTTTACAGCATCCTCGCCTCGGTGCCGGCGGCGGAGGTTCACCGCGAATCCTGGACCGAGAGCGGCGATATCGACGATTTGCGGAGCTCGTTCGGCGATATCGAACCGCGCGCGCGCCGGATGATGGATCAGATCGAATCCGCCTTCGTCACCGGCATGTATTATCGCGATCCGGTCGATAGCTGGACCTCCGGCCGGATCACCCTGATCGGAGACGCCGCCCACCCGATGGTGCCGTTCCTCGCCCAGGGCGCGTGCCAGGGCATCGAGGATGCCTGGACGTTGGCCCGTGTGGTGGCCCGGTCGCAGAGCGATATTCCCTCGGCGTTGCAGGAGTACGAGCGGCGCCGCCGCCCGCGGACGACACGCATGCAGTCCGGTGCGCGGGCCGCGGTCAAGCTCATGCATGAGGCGGAGCCGGCCCGGATCCGGGCCCGGAATGGCCGCTGGAGAGGCATGTCCCGGATCGATCCGCTCGCAGAGACCAGTTGGGGATTCGCCTGGGGCTATAACGTTATCGAGGCGGTCGAGGCTCCCGCCGGCGAGGTTATCGGATTGCTGGCGGTGCGCGAGGGCAAGAGGATGCAGCGGCCCGAGAGCCAGCGCGCTTTTGATATGTGGAAGGCGGCATTCACGCCGGAAGATATTGCGCGTGGTCACGACGGAATGCGGCAGGCCTATGATCGTTTTCTCACGACGGCGTTTCCGATTTCCGCCGCCGCGAAAACGGACGACATCGAACTCAACGGGATCAAGACGCTGCGGGTGACGGCGGGAACCCGGGCCGGGGGTACGGCCATTCTTCACTTTCATGGCGGCGGCTACATGATCGGCTCGGCGCGGGGATCCGCGGAATACGCCGGCCGTCTTGCTTCCGCGCTGCGCGGCCCGTGCTATTCGGTCGATTACCGGCTGGCTCCAGAGCATCCTTATCCCGCCGCGATCGACGATGCGATCGACGCCTATCGCGGGCTGCTCGGCCTTGGCGTGCCTTCCTCGTCGATCATTCTCAGCGGTGAATCGTCAGGGGCGGGCGTTGCTGTTGCACTAGCGATGGCGATCCGCACGGCCGGAGATCCGCAGCCTGCCGGCATCGCCGCGGTGTGTCCGTTTGCCGATCTCACGCTCTCCGGACCGACCGTCCGTCAACATTCGGGTGACGATCCGGCTGCCAACCGCGACCTGCTGACGTTCATGGCCGCTTCCTATTTTCAGGGGCACGAACCGACCGATCCGATGATCTCGCCGCTGTTCGGCGACTTCCGCAATCTTCCCCCGCTATTTCTCACCGCAACCGAGGGCGAGGTTTTGTTCAGCGATACGACCCGAATGGCCGAACAGGCGAGGCAGGCCGGTGTCGACGTGACGGTTCGGCTGGTCCAGGATTCCGTCCATGTCTTTCCGCTGTTCTCGTTCTTGCCGGAGGCGCAAGGCGTCATGGCATCGATGACCGAGTGGGCGTCCATGTGCCTGTCGGACCTCAGCGCGACGCGGCGGGCTGCCGGCTAAGTCAGACGTTTGACGGCAATCGGAGCACCCCATTCCATTGCGAATTCGCCAGTGCGTCGCCTCGGAGAGGTGCAAGGGTCCGAAGACCCCCGCAGTTTGGGAGAGACGACGCATCAATCCTCGGGATTGACGCTATTTCTGCGGCCATTCAACGCCGGTTTGGCAACTCGGCCTCGCGTACCTCACCCGGCCGCGGTGACCGCACGCTGTGCCATCACCTTGACGAGATTGGCGCGATAGGCCGCCGAACCATGGATATCCGACAACAGCCCGTCGCTGGATATCTTGACGCCATCGAGCGCCGCCGCCGACCAGTTGGCCTTCAGGGCTGCCTCGATCGCAGGTACCCGCATCACGCCGTTCTGCGACGCGCCGGTGGCGGCGACGCGAACATCGCCCGCCCTGGTCTTGACCACGAACACGCCGGTCAGCGCGAAGCGCGAGGCCGGATGGCGCATTTTCGAATAGCCGGCCTTCCCCGGAATCGGGAACGCGACCTGCGTGATGATCTCGCCATCCGCCAACGCCGTCGTGAACAGTCCCTTGAAGAAGTCCTCGGCCGCGATCGAGCGCTTGTTGGTCTTCACGGTGGCGCCGAGCGCCAGCACCGCCGCCGGATAATCCGCCGCCGGGTCGTCGTTGGCGATGGAGCCCCCGATGGTGCCGCGATAGCGCACCGCCGGATCGCCCAGCACCGAGGTGAGATAGGCGATCGCGGGGATCGCCTTTTTGACGTCGGCGTTGCTCATGATGTCGTAATAGGTCGTTGCCGCCTTGATCGTCAGCGTATCGCCCGACAACTCGACTCCGACGAGATCCTTGATCCTCGCAAGATCAATCACCTCGGACGGCGCTGCCAGCCTCTGCTTCATGACCGGAAGCAGGGTCTGGCCGCCGGCCAGATATTTGGCTTCGCTGCCCTTGGCGAACAGCGCAGCCGCCTCGTCGATGCTTGAGGCACGATGATAAGTGGTCTGATACATGGTGCGTTCCTTTATCCTCGCTATCTTTGGGGCTCAGCCGTGAATCGCGTGCCAGACGCGATCGGGAGATGCCGGCATTTCGAGTTTGTTGGAGCCGATCGCGTCGGTGATGGCGTTGATGACCGCCGCGGACGCGCCGATCGCGCCGGCCTCGCCGCAGCCCTTGATGCCGAGCGGGTTGCCCGGACACAGCGTCGAGGTGTGTTGAACCTTGAACGAGGGCAGATCCTCGGCGCGCGGCATGGCGTAATCCATGAAGCTTGCGGTGAGTAATTGCCCGCTCTTGTCATAGACGCAGTTTTCCAGCAGCGCCTGGCCGATGCCCTGGGCAAGACCGCCATGGACCTGACCCTCGACGATCATCGGATTGATCAGCCGCCCGAAATCGTCAGCCGCGACGAAGTTGACAAAATCGGTTTTGCCGGTGCCGGCGTCGACTTCGACCTCGCAGATGTAGGAGCCTGCCGGAAAGGTGAAATTTGTCGGATCGTAGAACGCGCTTTCCTTCAGGCCGGGCTCCATGCCGTCGGGCAGGTTGTGCGCGGTATAGGCCGCCAGCGCGACCATCGGAAATGCGATCGACTTGTCGGTGCCGGTGACCTTGAACTCGCCATTCTCGATGACGATGTCGCCTTCCGACGCCTCGAGTTGATGGGCCGCGATCTTCTTGGCTTTCGCCTCCATCTTTTCCATCGCCTTGACGATGGCGGTCAGTCCGACCGCCGCCGAGCGTGAGCCGTAGGTGCCCATCCCGAACTGCACCTTGTCGGTGTCGCCATGGACGATCTGGACCTGGTTGATCGAAATGCCGAGCCGCTCGGCGACCACCTGCGCAAAGGAGGTCTCGTGGCCCTGGCCGTGGCTGTGCGAGCCGGTCAGGATCTCGATGGTGCCGACCGGATTGACCCGCACTTCGGCGGATTCCCACAGGCCGACGCCGGCGCCGAGGCTGCCCACCGCCTTCGAGGGCGCGATGCCGCAGGCTTCGATGTAGCAGGACACGCCGAGGCCGCGCAGCTTGCCTTCGGATTTCGCCTTCGCCTTGCGCGCGGGGAAGCCGGCATAGTCGATCGCCTTCATTGCCGCGTCCAGCGACGCGTTGAAGTCGCCGATATCGTAGGCCATGATGACCGGCGTTTGATGCGGAAACTGGGTGATGAAGTTCTTGCGGCGCAGCTCGGCCGGATCGACCTTCAACTGCCGGGCCGCGGTCTCCATCAACCGTTCGACCACGAAGCTCGCCTCGGGCCGTCCGGCGCCACGATAGGCGTCGACCGGCGTGGTGTTGGTATAGACGCTGATCACCTCGGCGAAGATGTTGGGAATGTTGTACTGGCCCGACAGCAACGTCGCATAGAGATAGGTCGGCACCGACGACGAGAACAGCGACATGTAGGCGCCGAGATTGGCGTAGGTCTTGACCCGCAGGCCGGTGACCTTGTTGTCCTTGTCAAAGGCCATCTCGGCCTTGGTCAGATGGTCGCGGCCGTGCGCGTCGGTGAGGAAGGCCTCGGTCCGGTCGCTGGTCCACTTCACCGGCCGGCCGGTGCGCTTGGAAGCCCAGAGCGCCACCATTTCTTCCGGATAGATGAAGATCTTCGAGCCGAAGCCGCCCCCGACGTCCGGCGCGATCACCCGCAATTTGTGTTCCTGCGCGACATTATAGAACGCCGAAAGCACCAGGCGCGCCACATGCGGATTCTGCGATGTGGTGTAGAGCGTGAAATGCTCCTCCGCGGCATCGTATTCGGCGATCGCCGCGCGCGGCTCCATCGCGTTCGGCACCAGCCGGTTGTTGGTGATGTCGAGCGCGATCACATTGGCCGCGCTCTTGAACGCCGCTTCAGTCGCGGCCTCGTCCCCGATGGTCCAGTCGTAGATGACGTTGCCGGGCGCCTCCGGGTGAAGTTGCGGCGCGCCGCTCGCCACCGCGTCGCGCATATCGACCACCGCCGGCAACTCCTCATAGTCGACCGCGACGGCTTCGGCGGCATCGCGGGCCTGGTTGCGCGTCTCGGCGATCACCACCGCGACGGCCTGGCCGACAAAGCGCACGGTATCCGGCGCCATCGCCGACCACGCGCCCATCTTCATCGGCGAGCCGTCCTTGGAATGGATCATCCAGCCGCAGATCAGATTGCCGATCTTGTCATCGACGATCTGCCGCCCGGTCAGCACGTCCACCACGCCCGGCATCTTCATCGCTTCGGAGCTGTCGATGCCCTTCACCCTGGCATGGGCGTGCGGGCTGCGGACGAACGCGGCGTAGGTCATGCCATGGAGGCGGATGTCATCCACGTAACGGCCCTTGCCGGTGATGAAACGCTTGTCTTCCTTGCGAACGACCCGTGCGCCAATGCCTTCGATTCCCATAATGTGATCTCCCTGTCTCGCTTGTTGCGCACCGACTTGCCTGCGCGCCTGCGACTACCCGATTGGTTATTCTGTGCTCGTTATTCTGTGATCGATATTCCGAGGCCGATATCGAAATAGCCGAATCGGCAGGTCGGAACGCTATTCAGCGGCCTGCGCAACCTTCATGCGGCCGGCGGCGTCGAGTACCGATTTGACGATGTTATGATAGCCGGTGCAGCGGCAGATGTTGCCCTCAAGCTCCTGGCGCAGCGTCACCTCATCGAGGTTCGGTCCATGGCGTTTGACGATATCGATCGACGCCATGATCATGCCCGGCGTACAGTAGCCGCATTGCAGCCCATGATTGTCGCGAAAGGCGGCCTGCATCGGATGCAATTCGTCGCCCTTTGCTATCCCCTCGATGGTCGTGACGCTCGAGCCATTGGCTTGCCCCACCAGCACCGTGCAGGATTTGACCGACCGTCCGTCGATATGAACCGTGCAGGCACCGCACTGGCTGGTATCGCAGCCGATGTGAGTTCCTGTCAGTCCCAGATGATCGCGCAAAAGATGCACAAGCAGCGTTCGGTCTTCGACCTCGGCCGAAACCTGTTTGCCATTGACCGTCAATTTTATGCTGGACACGCTCAATCCTCCCGAAATTTTATTGGTCTGGCTTTGATAAGATCACGATGACAACGCAATTGTAATCGCTATCTTGGTAGTAGACGTACCCCTGTGTAATCGCTTGATTTATCTGGCGACTTGGGTTTGGCGACAGCCCCGGATCGCACCCCTTTTGGGCTTGGCACTTCCCGAGGATTGATCGGCTGCGGCAACCATCTAATCTCGGGTCGTTTTTGCGACCGGAAGGGCCGGCAATCTCCGTCAAAGGATGGCTGCCATCGTCGCGCCGATCAAGGGGGTAGATCAGATGAAGGCTCTCGCGCTGGTTGCGGTTTCCGGCTGGGCGCTCTCGGCGTGTGGGGCGCTTGCGGGGGACGTTGCCGCCGGGGAGAAGGTCTTCGCCAGGTGCAAGATCTGCCACCAGGTCGGCGAAGCCGCCAGGAACGGCGTCGGGCCTTCATTGAATGGAATCGTCGGTCGCCGCGCCGGAGCCATTGCCGACTTCGCCTACAGCAATGCGAATAAGAATTCTGGCCTGACCTGGGACGAGGCGACGCTCAAGGAGTATTTGAAAAATCCCCGCGCGATGGTCCCCGGTACCAAGAAGGCTTTTGCCGGTCTGCCGGTCGGCGCCGACATCGACAACGTGATCGCCTATCTGAAGCAGTTCGGCCCGGACGGAAAGAAAATCTAGCTAGCCGGAAACCGGCCACGCCACAGCTGCGGTCAGCGTCGCGATTCGGACTCTGCGAAAAAATTCTGCGCAGACATGCGGTGCATCCGGCGTCTCGATTCATGCGTTGCTGCCGCCCGTGATCGGGTGCGATAGACGCATCATCAACGCGATGGAAATGCGCGATCCGCGCCGGTTACAGCAACAATTCATGGTCGCAATCGGCACTACTGCCTTCCGCCAATACTGTGCGCCAGCACGAAACCCATCCGCGGCTGCCGGTCGCGATCGTCTCGAGCGATGAGGACCAACAGGTCATTCGCGAAGCGCTGTCGCTGGGTGCTGCGGGCTATTTGCCGAAATCGACCTCGAAGGGCGAATTGGCGCTTTCGATCGAGCGGGTGTTGAGTGGCTCTATTTCCATTCCAAACAATTTCGTGATGCGGAACGAACAGGGCAGCGCGAATCTCACCGAGGCCTTGCGCGCGCGGCTCGCGGAACTGACGCCGCAGCAGCTTCGCGTGCTGGAACTGATCCGGCGCGGATTTCAGAACAAGCACATCGCGGTCGAGCTCAAGCTCGCCGAATCGACCGTCAAGGCCGATGTCACCGAGATTTTGCGCAAACTGAAGCTTTTCAGCCGCAACAAGGCCGTGATCGAGATCGGCAAGATCGATCTGCCGGTTCCGAAGCAGCAAACCTCCAGGCTCGAGCGCGCCAAGCCGACATGATGCTGGCTTGACAGCATCCAGCGCGGATGCACCACTTGCATAAAATTGCATGCTCGGGATATCGGCTGCATAAAATCGGGACGGATTCCCCAGAAAATGGCTAAAATGCGCCAGATCTTCCTCGCGCTGCTGCTGATTGGCGCCTCGTCCGCGACGTTCGCGGCCGATCAATTGCGGATCGGTGTGCAGCGCACCGGCACCTTTGCCTGGCAGCTCGACGTCATCCGCCGCCATGGTCTGTCCGAGGCGGCAAATCTGAATTTGATCAATACGGAAATGGCGTCTCCGGATGCGGGCAAGCTCGCCCTCAACGCGGACACGGTCGATATCGCCGTTGTTGACTGGCTCTGGGTGGCGCGGGAGCGCG
>JAJYAH010000325.1 GCA_021779635.1 Pseudomonadota bacterium
ATCGACATCATCGAGCGATTGCAGGTCTTCGAACCGCGAATGCAGCGCCGGCGCCAGCGCGCGCAGGCTGCCGGCCCGGCTCGCCACCACGAACAGCCGGCCGCCATCGCGGAGCAGGGGAGAAATGCCGCGCAGAACATGCGTCGTGCCCAGATTGTTGGCCTCGACGTAGTGATCGATCACGGCGCGCGGATCGTCGTCGGGCTGCACCCGCGTGTAATGATTGGAAAAGACGATGTCGACGCCGCCATGGCGCCCGGCCAGCAGGTCCGCGAAGCGTTCGACCGCACCTGGCTCGGCGACGTCAAGGACTTCGGCGCGCACCTCCGCTCTCGCGTTGGACAGACGATACGCCGATTCGGCGACGCGAGCGGCGTCGCGTCCCGTCAGATACACGGTGTCGGTCGGATCGAGCCGCTGCGCCAACCCTTGCGCGAGCGAGAACCCGAGGTTGCGCGTCGCGCCGGTGATCAAAGCTATTCTGTTCATAGCTTTATTGTTATCAATATATTGATGAGAGTCAAGAGAATTTCGTGTCGGCGCGAATGGTCTCTGGAATACTGGATCGCCCGGTCATTGCGAAGCATCGAACCCGGAATCTCGAGATTCCGGGTTCGATGCTTCGCGCATCCCGGAGGCGCGAGACGATGAGCCCGATATCGACCATCAGCGGGTTACGCTGAACGTATAGTTGCCCTTTACTCGATGGGTATCGCTGGACACGGCGTGCCATTCGACCTTGTAATCGCCCGGAGGCAACGGTTCCTCGACTGGCACGACCAGCAATCTCTTGTTCGCCGGATCAATCGTTGCCTTGCCTATCGTGATCGCCTTTCCTGTTTGATCCCTCACCTCCACTCCGGAAAACTGCGGAATGACGTTTTCGTTGAATGTGATCCTGATCTGTTTGGGCGACGTCGTGATGGTCGCTCCAGCAGCGGGTTCGGCGGATTGGAACTCCGGATGGGCACGCGCGGCGGTACCGAACAGGGTCGCCGCGATCATGGTAACGGCGGCAATGGAAGTCATTTGCGACACTTGGTTTCTCCTTCGAACTGCACATGTTCTTTGTTTTTGTGAAATCTGATTTGGTGCGTCATTAGCTGACGAGGATGATTCCGATCATTGCTGCAGGAATGTTCGAACCAAGTGACTGTCTGTCCTCGATCGGCGCTCACTTGATCCGTTTCATGTCCATTCCTTTGATGCCGTTCATCTCCCTCGGCTTGTCTTATCCTTCGGGCCGACCTGTCGGGGCGCCTCGCGCGGCGGCGCCTCTATTTCGTACGCGACCGTGCCGGCAGGATTTTTGTACGGCCCCGGATCGCGGTAGTCGTCGCGTGCAAGGCCGTCGCGAATCTTCATGACCGTGAACATGCCGCCCATTTCGATCGGGCCGAACTGTCCCGAGCCCGTAATCATCGCCAGCGTGTTGTCGGGCATGGGCATTTCCATTTCGCCCATCGCCATACCGGCCTGTCCCATGACCATCGCGTCCGGTGCGAGCTTGCCGACGGCTTTGGCGAGGTCCTTCCTGGACACGCCGATCATGTTGCGCATGTCGTGTCCCATCGCGTTCATCGCGTGATGGGTCTTGTGGCAGTGAAATGCCCAGTCGCCGGGATTGTCGGCCACCACGTCGAACGCCCGGATGGCGCCGACCGGAACGTCGATCGTGACTTCCGGCCATTGCGCGCTCTCCGGAACCCAACCACCGTCCGTGCAACTGACTGCGACGCTGTGCCCGTGCAGGTGGATCGGATGGTTCGTCATGGTGAGGTTGCCCATCCGGACACGGACGCGATCGCCGAGACGCACCGGCAGCGGGTCGATGCCGGGAAACACGCGGCTATTCCATGTCCACATATTGAAGTCCGTCATCTCATTGACCTTCGGCAAATAGGTGCCGGGGTCGATCAGGTACGTGCTCATGATGAAGACGAAATCGCGGTCGACCGGCCGGAAAGCAGGGTCTCGAGGGTGGATAACGATCATTCCCATCATGCCCATCGCCATCTGCACCATTTCGTCCGAATGCGGGTGGTACATGAAGGTGCCGCTCTTCTTCAGAGCGAATTCATAGACGAACGTTTTGCCGGGATCGATGTGCGGTTGCGTGAGACCGCCGACCCCGTCCATGCCGTTAGGCAGCAGCATTCCGTGCCAATGCACGGTCGTGTGCTCCGGCAGCTTATTGGTGACAAAGACACGAATCTTGTCGCCTTCGACAGCTTCGATAGTCGGACCTGGCGATTGACCGTTGTAGCCCCAGAGATAGGCCTTCATGCCGTTGGCGAATTCGCGCACAACGGGTTCGGCGACGAGATGGAATTCTTTCCAGTCACCGTTCATCCGCCACGGCAGCGTCCAACCGTTGAGCGTGACGACCGCATTGTAGTCGGGCCCGCTTGTCGGATGAAGCGGCGGCTGCATCGTTGCCTTGTCCATGATCGGCGCCTCGGGAATGTTCGCGGCCTGAGCGCGGCCGCTGATCGCGCTAGCGCTTGCGAGAGCCGTCGCTGTGCCGAGAAAGTTTCGTCGGGATAACATGGGCCTCTCCATCTATTGTCCGCCGCCGGCCGCCTGCACGGCCGTCGAGGAGCGGGTTGTCTGTTGGGTGCCAGTGCGATTGCCGCCATTGACGGTGTTCTGAAGCTCTGATTGCGCTAGCCAGAAGTTGCGCTTGGCCTCGGTCGCGGCGCGCATCGCCACAATTCGCTGCTTTGCTTCAGCCAGCAGTGCGAATACGTCGACCTGCATGCTGCCGAACCGGAGTTGCATCTCCTCGGTGATGATCTTGCGAAGCGGCAGCACCTCGCGCTGATAGTGCTGCGCGATGTCATAGGTCGATCGGTATACATTGTAGGCGTCGCGCGCCTCCGAGCGGACGTTCACCGCCTTCTCGGTCAGCAGGTTGAAGGCCTGATTGTACGTCTCGACTGCTTGCCGGACGCGAACTTCTCCGCCGTCAAAGATCGGAATCTGAAACTGCACATCATAGCCGCGTTCCCGAAACGGTGGCGTATCTGGATCGAGGGTGTTTCGGTCGATTCCGGCGACATCAAGCATCGTCACGAAACGGCTGGCTTCGGTGAGTTCAAGAGATTTGGCCAGCGCGCCCAATTCGATGCGGGCGATCTGCAGGTCGATGCGATGTTCAACGGCGTCGACCTCGATGCGAGACCGCGAAAGGGGTTTACGCGCCAGCATGGGTAGCTTCTGTGGCAATCGGATGCCAATGTCGCCCTCCCAAAGTCCGAGTAGCCGGATCAGACGCTCTCTGGCGCTTGCGGCCTCCTGACGGATCGTCGCGAGGTCGGCTGTCGTCTCCGCGTAGAAGACTTGTTCCCGCGCCTGGTCGAGTTTGTTCAGCGATCCGGTCTGCCCCAGCTTCATCGCGAGTTCGGCGGTAGACTGCGCCGTGGACTTGGCGTCGGTGAGCACGCCCACAAGCTCATTCGCGGCAACCGCGCGATAATAGGCGCGCCTCACGTCGGCGGCTAAGGCAAGTGTTTCCTCCGCAGCGCGCAATTGCGACTTTTGAAAGCGCTGTCGGGCAATCTCGGAACGGAACGGAAGCATCGCCAACGCAAGAATATCGCCGACGACCTGACGTTCGATCTCCATGGCGCCGTCACCGGAAATCCGCGAGATCGAGAGCGTCGGGTTAGGCGGAAGGTTGGCTTGGACCAGATCGGTCTCGGCAAGCGCCAATTCATTGTACGAGGCTTGCAGGCCACGATTGTTGAGGAGTGCAATTTGGACGGCGGTATCGACGGTGATATCCCGACGGAGAAGGCCCTGTACCGAGGCATTCGCTCGCTGCGCATCCTCCGCGGTTCGGATCGACGCCACTTCCTTATGAATGGTCTCGCCGGTCAGGTTGGCGACGACTGTCATGCCGCCATCGGGAGAGAACGTTGCGCATCCGGATAGGATGAGCCCCGAAAGAAACACAGTTGCCGCAGTAGAACTGAATTTGAGCCGGCTTGCCGCGCTGGCCGAAATCTTGCGATTTCTGTCCATCGTTCGCTCCTACCGGTCCGACGTCGGCGCCGGAGCGGCGCGATCATTCTGCTCGCGCCAGGAAGACGGCGCGGACGGGCGAAGGATTGTGTAGGGAGCGATAGTGGAGCGGTAGCCGGCGCTGGAAACCCTTGCCCCGGGGTCCGCTGGATCGGCACCCGCGAGCGGCACCGGCGTCGGCATGCACCCGCCGAGCATCAAAGCTGCGGCGGTCATCCCTGCGAACGTGCGAAATCTGATACCGGATATTGTTTCCGCCACCGAACGAACGGCGACGCGAATCGCCCCAAGCTGCGCAAGCATAGCTGTTTCCTGAGCTGACGATGAACCACAGGCGCGCGTGCCCTCAGCAGGCGCGTCACCGCGTCGTTTCGATCAGGTCAGGAAATGGGAGGACGATAGAGCCGTGGGGGAGCGTTATCGGTCACCTTACGGGAGCCCTCGACCTCGCAAAGGCTCTCCGGCGCGGAAGGCTTCACGATATCAATCAGCGTCGCCGGAAGCGCGGTGACGCACATCAGGCCGCAGCATTGCCCGCCGGACGAATGCGAAGTTTTCTCTGGGACCGACTTGGCATTCAGCGCCATCGGCATCGGGTGACGATCGCCCGCGGAGTTCGCATGCGAATGACCGCCGGAGCGATCGTGCAAACGGCCGTCCTTATGGACGTGCTGTGTCGGCATGTCATGATGCACATGAACCATACCCGGCACATGGCGCTCGCTCAGACAAGGAGCGGTGGCATGTGCGCCTGGCAACGCATAAGAGATCGTCGGCGCCAGCACACAAAGTAGATAGATCAAGGCGACGAACCACCCTGCTCTCATTCGCTTCATTCTGGTAAGACGAACCAACATGTCGACGCAAATGCTCTCGAATGCTCTCGATTTTCCGAACCTGGACGCGAGCATAGCCGCGAACCTTGCACCCGCCAAGACGGATCTGGGACGGATACCATCGTTCCGTCCCTCGATAACGGCCGTCAAATCGGCGATCGAACAGGCGTCAATTCAGAAGAAATGCGGTACCCAGATTCAAGGTCGGCGACCACCCGGGACCTGAGTTCGCCCGGTCGACCTATCGGCATCCACGATCCGCGGTGGCCGGGATGGCCGCGCGCTCAACCGGTAACGGCTTGCCGAGACTGCGCTGCCGACGCATTGTTGGCCGATGGGCATGAAGTCGCGCGCGAGCATTGACGGCAGTTCGGTCCGGCGTTCGGCTGTCGAGGCTGCTGCCGGCGATCTGGCGCCCGCGGCTTGCGTGGCCGGTCACTGACCATGGCCCATGGCTGGCTGATCCTCGCGGACGATCTCACCGGTGCGGCGGATTGCGCCATCGCCTTTGGCAGACGGGGGCATGCGGCCATGGTGACGTGGGGCGACATCGCTGATGCCAGGGATCGCCGGCTGCCGGTTCTGGCTTATGATGCGGCGAGCCGGGGCCTTGCGGCGAAGGCCGCCGCGGGCCGCCACGCCGATGTACTGGCGCGCTTGTCCGAGCCCAGACGTCTCCTGTTCAAGAAAATCGATTCGACGCTGCGGGGACAGCCCGCCGCCGAGATCGCCGCCGTGCTCGCCCATGTGAAATCACGGTCGGGTTCGGCGTTTGGTGTTTTCGCGCCCGCCTTTCCGGCCACCATTGCGATCACCATGGGCGATCCGGCCGGCATCGGGCCCGAGGTTATCATGAAGGCGCTGGCGCTGCCGGGCACGCAGGCGATCTGCCATGCGCTGGTGATCGGCGACGCCAACCGTCTGCGCAGGGCCGGTCAGATCGCCGGCGTGGCGCTCGAGGTCGATGCCCTGAACGATGCGAGGGATGCGGACTTCTCGTCGAAGGCCGTGCAGTGCCTCGACTTGAAGCTGGTGCCGGACGATTTGCCGTTCGGCAGGGTGTCGGCTGCGGCAGGCGAGGCGGCCTATCGCTATATTGAGAAGGCCGTACAGGTGGTGCAGGCGGGATTCGCGCAAGCGATCTGCACCGCGCCGCTCTCCAAGGAAGCGCTGCATGCGGCCGGCCATAAATATCCCGGCCACACCGAGCTGTTAGCGCACCTGACGGGTACGCCGGAAGTATCGATGATGCTGGTGTCGCAGAGCCTGCGCGTCATTCATGTCACCACGCATATCGGTCTCCTGGATGCGATCGAGAAGATCGAGCCCGGTCTTGTCGAGCGCGTGATTGCGCGCGGGCATGAGGTGCTGGTGCGCGCCGGCATCGCCAATCCGAAGATCGGCGTCTGCGCCATCAATCCGCATGCCGGCGAGAACGGTCTGTTCGGTCGCGGCGAGGAAGCCGTCAAGATCACGCCGGCCGTCGAAGCCTGTCAGCGCAGGGGCTGGGACGTGCGCGGACCGCTTCCCGCCGATACGCTGTTCTTCCTGGCCGGTCGCGGCGACTACGACATGGTGGTCGCAATGTATCACGATCAGGGCCATGGACCCGTCAAGGTGCTGGGGCTGGAAGCCGGCGTGAACATCACGGTCGGTTTGCCGGTCATCCGCACCTCGGTCGATCACGGCACGGCTTTCGATATCGCGGGCAAGGGCATCGCCGACGAGCGCAGCCTGATCGAGGCGCTGCGGCAGGCGGCCGATCTCGCGCCGAAGCAGGTGGCCTAGCTTCATTCCGCGACGTCACCAGGGCGCGTCTTCTTCGAGACTTGGACAAAGAGCCCGCACCGAACGCGTTTTGTCGCCACAGTTCACTAAAAGGCCGCCGGCAAACCGGCGTCTCACCTCTCGGGCGTCCGGATGACCGGCGTCGGTGTTGCCCTAAAGCATCAGTCGGATTCCAATTTCCGGAACCGCGCGCAATCCTTTTGACTGTGCATCATGACGGTAGTCCTGTTGGAACAGCCGACTGGTACTCCCCGAGCACGGCAGGTGTACGTACCATGCGTAATCATGACTTCGTATCCGATGGGTTCCTCGCGGTAACCGCAGCCAGCCTTGTGCTGCTTTGCTCGGGCTTGCTCGCGATCGCATTTGCCTAGATCGGTACCCGGCGCCCGTCGTCCCTGCTCGTCCGGATGCCCCCAAAGAGTGAGGGTCGATCTCCGGCTCCTTCGTGAGCTTGATCAAGTGCGGGGCGGAGGGTTAGTGGTTTTTGGTTCGTTCCGCGATATCGTCCGGCGTTTCGAAAACGAAGATCACCGCACCATTGTCCATCACAATTTGGGTCTTGGGATAACCGTCCTCGGCGTTGATCACCGTCATCTGCAGGATGCGCGAAAGATTGACCCAGATGTTCGCCTTATCGTTGGTCGTGAGTTTCAAAATCATCGCGTAAACTCCCTGGTCGACGCGCAAGACTGATCGCGTTCTGCCCGTTTGACAACTGAATCGGAAATGGGGGTCGGGCGCGCCGAAGCCTCGGCGAAAGCGGTTGGTGCCCCTGGCCGGCATTCGCCTAGTACCATAACCATCTGAATTTGAAGTCATTTTTATCGTCGATTGCTGCTGATACCAGCATAAATACCAGCAGG
>JAJYAH010000326.1 GCA_021779635.1 Pseudomonadota bacterium
GTCTTCAGCGACATCCGAATGTCATGAATAGCGGCATTCATCGGTAACGCTCCCCGCCGCCGGGCATTGTTGCCGACGTCAATTTGAAGCGCAAGTACGGGGAAATTGATACCCAACCGCCTTGTCGTCGGACCGGTCCAACCGATGTTTCGCGGGGCGTCTGACGGAGCACTATCTTAACGAGAGGTTTACGCCGCTCGGCTAGCGTTCACAGCCCAGCGAGACCGTCATCATGCCGATTTCCGTCAATCCGACCGTTCCGGTAATCACGGCCCAGGGCGTCGCGTCCGGTGTCGTGCTGGAACCGGGGACCGTGATCAACGCCCAGGTGCTGAAGATCCTCGCCGATAATCTGGTGCAGATCGCGATCGCCAATCTGGCGATCGACGTTGTTTCGCAGATTCCGCTTCAAGCCGGCCAGAACCTGCAGCTGGCAGTGTCGCAGACGCAAGACGGCATCAGGCTCGCGGTGGTCGGGCAGGGCGCCGGTGCGGCGAGCGGCGGCGCGACCGCGGACACCGTCACCTTGGCACCGGGTGCGACCCCTGCATCCGCGACCTCTGCATCTGCCGGCGCCGTGGCGAATCCGCCCGTGAGTGCCGCTTCGCCGATCAATGTACTGACCCCGCTTGAGAGAACGGCCGTCTCCGCGGCGGTGCAGACCGCGGTGACACAGCAGGGAAGCCTGGCGCCGCTGTTCGCAAATCTCGGCGTCGTCGCGTCGTCCGGCGGCCTGCCGCCGGCCCTGCAACAGGCGGTAGCGCAAGTGCTGGCGCAGCGGCCCAGCCTCGATCAAAACCTGACCGGCAACGACGTCAAGAATGCCTTTGAGAGCTCCGGGCTTTTTCTGGAGGCCTCATTGGCGTCGGGTTCTCCTTCGACCGCATCCGGACTACCGGATCTCAAGGCGGCATTGATCGTGCTTCGTCAAACGCTGCAGTCATCGCTCGGCCCTGCGGATACCTCGCCCGCTGCAGCAACCGCCGCGCCGCAGTCAGCAGTGCCAGGTGTTCCCGATATCGCCGCCTCGAACGAGCCCGCCATGCCGCATGCCACGGCCGTGGCAACGATGCCTGCGCCATCGCTGTCTCCCGAAATCGAAGCGCAGGAAATTTTTCTGCCACAGATCGTGTCGTCCGCAACATTGCTGGAGACAGGCGCGCTCGCGGCGGCTTCCGGTGCGGCGCTCAATCTGCTCCAGGAAGTGATGCAAGGAAACCTGCAAGGAAACCTGCAGGAAAACCTGCGGGAAATCGGCAGCCCCTCACTGGCATCGGCGATGCCGAATGACGGCCGCAACGATGACGTCACGGTCCATACCAACACGCCGCCGCCGCCGTTTCGCGGCGCGTCGCCGTCGGCGCAGCCCGTTGCCTCGCCGTCGATCGCATCCGGTGCGCCGCTCGCAACAAGCGTGCGGCATCTGCTTGACGGCACTGACGCCGCCATCGCGCGGCAGACGCTGTTGCAGGTCGCCTCGCTGCCGGGTCAGGCCGATACGACGGCAACTCGGCTCGATCCAACCGTGCCGCGCTGGAATTTCGAGATTCCGTTCGCGACGCCGCAGGGAACGGCGATGGCGCAGTTCGAGATTTCGCGTGACGGGACCGGCAGCGAAACTGAAGCGGCCAAGCGGGCCTGGCGGGCGCGGTTCTCGCTCGACGTCGAGCCGGCCGGCCCGGTTCACGTCATGGTGTCGCTCGCAGGTGAGCGGACCTCGGTGCGAATGTGGGCGGAACGGCCCGCAACCGCCGAGCAGTTGCAGGCCGGCGTCTCGCAGCTAAGTCAGGCATTGACCCGCGCCGAACTGTTGCCGGGCGATATCGTGGTCCGTATCGGCGCACCGGCTCAATTGGCCTCGGCACCTGCCGGGCACTTTCTGGATCGCGCGCTATGAATCCGAAAGCAAAATCCCAGCTCGCGGTCGCGCTGCATTACGACAGGTCGGGTGCACCGCGGGTTGTCGCCAAGGGCAGGGGAAGCCTCGGTGAGAAGATCATCGAGGTCGCCAAGGCCCATGATATCCCGATCGAGGAGAACGAAGTGCTGGCCGGCGCGCTTTCCAACGTCGAACTCGGCGATGAAATTCCGGCGGAGTTGTACAAGGCGGTCGCGGAAGTGCTGATTTTCGTTCTCCGGCTATCGGGTCGAATTCGCTAGCGTGGCGTTCGAGTGTCATTGTTTAACCACGATGCCGTTCGCATCGTTGCCGCCGAATTTTCTTGGGATGCAGCCTTGATCAATCGCCGCCATGTGCTCGGTCTGCTGGCCGCCGCGAGTGCTTTGCCTTCGCGCGGCTTTGCCGACGTAGCACCCCAGCGTAGCGAGATCCGCGAGGATCTTGCCAAGCATTTTACCGACGAGGGCACGGTCGGTACCTTCGTCGGCTACAAGGTCGATGACTATCTTGTGATCGCCAGCGACAGGGATCGTTCCGGAGAAGCGAAGCTGCCGGCCTCGACCTTCAAGATTCCGAATTCGGTGATCGCGCTGGAGACCGGCGTGGTCAGCGATCCCGACAAGGATATTTTCAAGTGGGACGGCGTGGTCAGGAGCATCGAGGCCTGGAATCGCGATCACACCATGCGCTCGGCGATCGCCGCCTCCGCGGTGCCGGTCTATCAGGAGATCGCCCGGCGCATCGGTGCGGAGCGAATGCAGAAATTCGTCGATCTGTTCGAGTATGGCAACCGCGATATCGGTGGCGGCATCGACCAGTTTTGGTTGACCAGCAATTTGCGTATCGATCCGATCCAGCAAATCGATTTTGTCGACCGTCTGCGGCGCGGCGCGCTGCCGGTGTCCAAACGGAGTCAGGAACTGGTCTGCGACATCCTGCCGGTCACGAAATCAGGCGATTCCATCATCCGCGCCAAGAGCGGATTGCTGGGGGCTGAAACCGGCAAGCCGTCGCTTGGCTGGATGGTGGGCTGGGCCGAGAAGGACACCGCCCAGACAGTGTTCGCGCTCAATCTCGACGTTCGCGAGCCGCGCCATATCCCCGGCCGCATGAAGCTGACGCAGCAATGCCTCGGCGATATCGGCGCCATCTGATCCGCCTTGATCTGCCGGCAGGCTGGCGCGGGGTACGTGACTGGAATAGCTTCTGCCGACTTTTAGAAAACCCATGGAGGAAACCATGAAATCCGCGCTCTGGATGTCATCGCTCACGGTCGCCGCCGCCGGCGGCTGGCTCGCGGCCACGATGTTCGCACAGCCCGCGACCAGCAAGGAGCCGCGTTTTCCGCAACTGACCGTGGACGCGCTCAGCGAGGCGCAAAAGCCGCTCGGCGAGCAGGTCTTGAAGGTCTCGAGCGTCGGACTTGGCGGGCCATACAACCCGCTGATGCGCAGTCCGGTGCTGGGTCAGCGGCTGTTCGATCTGTTTCATTATCTGCGCTGGGAAACCTCGGTGCCGACCAGGCTCAACGAATTTGCGATCCTGATCATCGGCCGGCAATGGCGCTCGCAGGTCGAATGGTACGCGCATGCGCCGCTGGCGGCGAAGGCCGGACTGTCGGCCGATATCATCGCCGATCTGAAGGCCAATCAGCGGCCAGCGAAGATGGCCGAGGACGAGGCGCTGGTTTATGATTTCGTCACCGAATTGACGACCACGCAGAAGGTTTCGGATGAGACCTTTGCGCGGGCGAAGAAGGTCTTCAACGATCAGCAGATCGTGGATTTGACGGCGATCGCCGGCAATTACGTCATGGTCGCCATGCTGCTGGCGATGGCGGAGGAAACCACGCCGCCGGGCAAGGAGCCGCCGTTCAAGGCCGGCGAGAAATAGCGGCTCAAGTTGCCTTGGCCGCGTCCTTGCCGATGCGGCCGAGATGGGTGAAGCCGAAACCGGTACTGTATTTCAGGCCGTAGCCGAGCGCGCGGTCGATGCCGATATGCGCCAGCCAGATCATCGCGATGGAAAGGATCAGCGGCTCGCTCGCCCCGAATCCCGTGACCATCAGCGCCATCGGCGCCAGATAAGAGTGCGCGGCGTTATAGATCACGGCGCCGAATCGCGGACCGGCGAGATAGGCGGCGAAGCTCAGATCGGGCACCAGGAACAGGATGGCGTAGATCCACCACGATCCACCCCAGACCGCGTAAAGCAGCGTCATCCCCCCAAACAGCGTCAGCCCCTCGAGCCGGAGCAGCGTGCGCAGCCCGCCTGACACGGCGCCGGTGGTTCCGGTGTTTGCAGTATCCGTCATCGCCTCGCCTCCGTTGGGCCCCGGGATATATCGTGCGCCGGACCGGGGTGCCAGATGCCGGAAGGGCGTTTCCCGCCGCCAAAATGCCGTGTTAGAACCCACCCAAATCTCGCAGGAAACCCCCCATGAAAGACATCCTGGATACCCTTGAGGAGCGGCGCGCCGGCGCCAAGCTCGGCGGCGGCGAAAAACGTATCGAGGCGCAGCACGCCCGCGGCAAACTGACGGCGCGGGAGCGCATCGAGCTGTTGCTCGACAAGGGGTCGTTCGAGGAGTTCGACATGTTCGTCGAGCACCGCTCGGTCGAATTCGGCATGGAAAAGACCAGGGTTCCGGGCGATGGCGTCGTCACCGGCTGGGGCACCGTCAACGGCCGCAGGACCTTTGTCTTCGCCAAGGATTTTACGGTGTTCGGCGGGTCACTGTCCGAGACCCATGCGCAAAAAATCGTCAAGATCCAGGACATGGCGATGAAGGCGAGGGCGCCGATCATCGGCCTCTACGACGCCGGCGGCGCGCGCATCCAGGAAGGGGTCGCCGCACTGGCGGGCTATTCCTACGTGTTTCGCCGCAATGTCGTCGCCTCCGGCGTGATCCCGCAGATCTCCGTCATCATGGGGCCATGCGCCGGCGGCGACGTCTATTCGCCTGCCATGACCGACTTCATCTTCATGGTGAAGCACACCAGCTACATGTTCGTCACCGGGCCCGATGTGGTGAAGACCGTCACCAACGAGGTCGTCACGGCCGAGGAACTCGGCGGTGCTTCGGTGCATGCCACGCGCTCCTCGATCGCCGACGGCGCGTTCGAGAACGACGTCGAGACGCTGTTGCAGATGCGCCGGCTGATCGACTTCCTGCCCTCCAACAACACCGATGGCGTGCCGGAATGGCCGAGCTTCGACGACATCGAGCGCGTCGACATGTCGCTGGACACGCTGATCCCCGATCATCCAAACAAGCCCTACGACATGAAGGAACTGATCCTGAAGGTCGTGGACGAGGGCGACTTCTTCGAGATCTCGGAAGCCTTCGCCAAAAACATCGTCACCGGATTCGGCCGCATCGCCGGCCGCACCGTCGGCTTTGTCGCGAACCAGCCGATGGTGCTGGCCGGCGTGCTCGACAGCGACGCCTCGCGCAAGGCGGCGCGCTTTGTCCGCTTTTGCGACGCCTTCAATATTCCGATCGTCACCTTCGTGGACGTGCCGGGCTTCCTGCCGGGCACCGCACAGGAGTATGGCGGGCTGATCAAGCACGGCGCCAAATTGTTGTTTGCCTATTCGCAATGCACGGTGCCGCTGGTTACGGTGATCACGCGCAAGGCCTATGGCGGCGCGTTCGACGTGATGGCGTCAAAGGAAATCGGCGCCGACATGAACTACGCCTGGCCGACCGCGCAGATCGCTGTCATGGGCGCCAAGGGTGCGGTGGAAATCATCTTCCGTTCCGACATGAACGACCCCGACGCCATCGCCGCCCGCACCAGGGAATATGAGGACCGCTTCCTGTCGCCCTTCATTGCCGCCGAGCGCGGCTACATCGACGACGTCATCATGCCGCATTCGACAAGGCGAAGGATCGCCCGCGCGCTTGCCATGCTGCGCGACAAGAAGGTGGAAATCCCGGCCAAGAAGCACGACAATTTGCCGTTGTAGGATACCGTCCATCCCTAGGGCTTGATTGAGCGATCTTTCCAATGCCAGCAGCTTTTTTTGTCGTCCGCGCCACCGTCGCTGATCCGGCCAAACGCGCGGCGTTTGATGCGTGGTACAGCAGGGAGCATCTGCCCGACGCGGCGAAGTCGTTCGGCGTTGTGAAGGCGTGGCGGTTCTGGAGCCTTGCCGATCCCAGCCTGCATCAGGCGACCTATCAGTTCCCAGATGAGGCCGCGCTCGACCGCGCCATGAATAGCGCCGACATGAAACGGCTGGTCGCCGATTTCAATCGCGACTGGCCGGATGTCACGCGCACGCGAGAGACCTTCGTGCTGGCCGAGGAATTCGGGGCGGGGTGAGAAGTGCAACAAGCCGTCATTCCGGGATGCGCCTCTTGGCGCAGGCCCGGAATCCATAATCCCCGCAGTGGTTATGGATTCCGGGCTCACGCTTCGCGCGCCCCGGAATGACGAACAAGAGTTCTCGTTCCCTACTATTGAACCCATTCCGCTCCCGCCGCGACCAAGAGAGCCGATGGCGGCAAGAGAAGGGGGACTTCCAGAAGAAGTGGTTCGGTGCGGCAGCAGTCTTGCTCGCGGCCTGTCTGGCTTTCGCCGCCGATGTCGCGAAATCTAAACTTGGCGCGGACGACGGTAAAAATAGCTGTCTCAGGAGCCCGCGGTCGTTGCGCAGGACGAGGTCGATCGCCTCAAGCCCGAAGAGGTCCGCTGGCATCACCACCACTGGCATCATCGCCACTGGCATCGCTGGCACCACCGCCACTGGTAATTCGAGCCGGTTCGGCCGGCATTGCTTTGGAAACTGGTAGAAATTGCCGGCTTCCGCGAACGCCGGGGCCGCATTCGCGGCGATCTGGAGAGCGGTCTGGCCAGAGAGCTAGAGCGAGATGGCTCTTCGTTGAATCGCCATCTCGCTCTATCTTTTTGTTTGAGCATGATCTTTTCGGAAAACCGGTGCCCACTTTTCCGGATCATGCTTTAGTTGGCCAGGAAGCCCAGCATCAGTTCGTTGAACAGTTGCGGTTTCTCGAGAAACACCAGATGTCCGGCATCGGGGATCACCTCGGCCCTTGCATTGGTCATTTGGGCCGCGAGCGCTTTGGCGAGGTCCGCATTTTGCCCCATCTTCGGCCGCAGCGCCTCCGGTGCATTGGGCCGGCCCGGCGCGTTGTGATCGTCGGCGCCCATGATGAACAGCGTCGGTTGCGTGATCAGCGGAATTTCGTGCACCACGGGCTCGCGGTAGATCATTTGCGCCGAACTGACAAAGGCGCGCAGCCAGCGCGGATATTCCGAACTGCCCTTGATGTTGAAGCGCGCGTCGATGAACGGCGTGACCTGGTCGGGCGGCAGCTTCAGCGAATAATTGGTCTCGAGCTGCTTGCGGTAGCCGTCGGCGGTCAGCCTGTCCTCGTGCTCCAGAATTTTCTCGGTCGACGTCGGCGGCACATAGAGCCGGTAATCCTCCAGCCCGATCGGCGCCGCCAGCACCAGATGCTGGATCCGGTCCGGATAGGCGCGCGCGATGCGCGCGGCGATCATGCCGCCCATCGAATGGGCGACGATATCGGCCCTGGCGATCTGCAGATGATCGAGGAGCGCGATGGTGTTGCGGGCCAGCGT
>JAJYAH010000327.1 GCA_021779635.1 Pseudomonadota bacterium
CGACATCAGGCAATTTCTTTCCCGGTACCTCAGATTCGCTGCTCATCGCTCAACTCCTTCTAATGCCTTGTCACGGTTTATGATCGGGATGGGCAGCGCGACGTCGACAAATCCTACACTCCATCGTAGCCCTGTCGTCATCGGCGTTCTGACCTGCCGCATCCGACAATTGATTCGGTGTCTATTGCGATCACGCGCTGGCTGGTACCTCGTCGAGGATCAGTTCAGCTTGCCCACATATGCTTCGAAGAGATCCGCGTAGAAGATCACGTTTTTATCCGTGTTACCTTTCCAGATATCCTCAGGATCGAAGCGGACGCAGTACACCGGCATAGCTGGTCCGACCCCGTCCGGGCCCGTCGAGGTCAGGTACGCATAGGCTCCCGGATAAACCGTATCGATGACGCCGGTTCGATTGCGCAGGAAGCCGGGCAGACGCGTATGCTCGATCGTCGGCGGGTTCTTGATAACGACCTTCTCGCCGGCCTTGAAGAGCGGCTTGATATCGGTGTTGCGCTTTGGGGAGTCGCCTTCGACCAGATAGGTCGTAATGCGCTTGTCGATCGCCGGATCGCCTCCGCTCTTTTGTGCCGCAGCCCGGTTCGTCAGAACCTGCTGCGTTCGCTCTTCCAGTTCCGCCGCTGTAATGTACCCATTCTCGACAAAATAGCCGGAAATGCCACCGAGCCACTTCTCATAGTAGCGATACTTGAAATAGTCCAAGGGATTGAGCGATTCAGCGCCTTTACGAAGGTCAGCCCATGTCCACACAGTCTTGAACTTGCTGGGCGTCGCAGCGAGCGGCAATTGCGAACTCAACGCCATCATAGCGACGTGAATGCCGAAGATGCGTTTCTCCCACGGCTCGACAAACACGCGCTTCTCGAACGTTACCGGGCCGAGACCTTCGATGCCTCCGATATAGTGCTGCACTTTCATAGAAATATCCCCGTTATGAGAGTCAGTTTTCCGCTATTCGGCGACCGCCAGTTCTACGGTCCGGCAAGCGTCGAAGCCCGACGGCAGCGCGAGAGCATCGAGCGATCTGCCGATAAACACGAGTTCGTTGATCCGCGCCTCCGCGACCCCCCATGGCTTTCCGGGGCGTCCGTCGAGGGTCATGTGGACGCCGTGGAACACAAACCTGCGCGGCTCACCGTGAAAATTGACGATGCCCTTGATACGGAGCAGGTCCTTGCCGTTGATCTGCACAAGCTGGTTGAGCCATCGCGTGAACAGCGCTGCATCGATCGTTCCGTATTCACGAATGGAGACACACTGAATATCAGCATCGTGCTCATGGGAATCGTCAGCAAGGATCTGCGGGTCGAGTTTCAATGCATTGCGCAGGTCGAAGGCTCGCACATCGAGCACGGCTTCGAGATCGATGTTGCCGCTCATCGCTTGGTGAATCTTCGCGAGGGGATTGAGGGATCTCAACAGCTGACTCAAATCCTGGATGCGCCGTTCAGGCACCAGATCGGTCTTGTTGATGAGGATCACGTCGGCAAACGCCACCTGCTCGCGAGCCTGCTCGTTGGTTAGTTGGCCATCGATGTGCAGCGCATCGATCACGGTAACGATCGCATCAAGGCTGGTCTTTGCGACCAACACTTCATCAAGCACAAACGACTGGATAATTGGAGCAGGATCGGCAAGGCCGGTTGTCTCAATCACGATCCGGTCGATCGCGCGGCCACTTGCCACGAGGTTGCCGACACCCCGCGTCAGATCGCCTCGAACGGTGCAGCAGATACATCCATTGTTCAGCTCAAGAATGTCCTCTTCCGCGCCGATCACAAGCTGCCCATCAATACCAATTTCTCCGAATTCATTGACGATTACCGCGATCTTTTCCCCTCGTCTGGACGTCAGGATATGGTTCAGCAACGTCGTCTTGCCGGAACCGAGAAACCCGGTCAGTACCGTCGTCGGAATCTTGCCCATGACATGATCCTGAGCTGTGGAGCTGCATTAGCGTCGTTTCAAATATCGTCGGATGGCGCACCGCACATCAAGGCGGCCGTGCGGCTGATATCGGCCAGAGTGAATGCGATTTCTGCCAACAGATTTCCGGTGATGATTTTCGAGCCGATCCCAAGAAATTTCTGATGCTTATTTGGGCAAGGCGTACAAAAAACGGCCGAGATTGCCAACGTTGCGGGGCCGAGGCCAAAGGAATCGCGCGGTATCTTACGCCAGCGAGTTGAGGCGCGGGAGCGTCGAAACCACGATCTGGCCAACGGCCTGATCCATTTTTAAGGGCGGAATGAAAACCGGCGCTTGTCTATTGGATATCGCAAATATGACGGCTTGCGGTCAAAAAGCGAGCCGCTCTTACTAGCGGCTCAAGTGCGGGAGGAACGACGCAATTTCGAATTCACGGCTTATGCGGCCATACCATCCTCGACTGGCGAGAATGAAAGTCCAAGGCTTTCCGCCACTGCTTTGTGAGTGAGGCGGCCGCGATGGACGTTGAGTCCGGCCCGCAGATGAGGATCCTCGATGATTGCAGCGAAACCCCGGTTCGCCAGCGCCAACCCAAAAGGTAGCGTGGCGTTGTTCAGCGCCTGGCTTGAGGTGACCGGCACCGCACCGGGCATGTTCGCAACACAATAGTGGACGACACCATCGACGCTATAGGTCGGATCCGCATGGGTTGTCGCATGTGAGGTTTCAAAACAGCCACCTTGATCGATGGCCACGTCCACCAGCACGGACCCCCGCTGCATCGATTTCAGCATTTCACGCGAGACCAATTTCGGTGCGCTCGCGCCGGGTACCAGCACAGCGCCGATCACGACGTCCGCTCCGAATACCTCATGCTCGATCGCTTCGATCGTCGAGAATCGCGTGCGAACGCGTCCCTCGAACATCTCGTCCAACTCGCGCAATCGGGGAATCGAGCGATCAAGAATGGAAACCTCCGCGCCCAGTCCGGTAGCCATGCGGGCGGCATGGGTCCCGACGACGCCCCCGCCGATCACCACGATGCGGGCCGGCTGCACACCGGGAACACCGCCGATGAGCAAACCGCGGCCCCCGGTGTAACGTTTGAGCGCCGTGCCGGCCGCTTCGATTGAAAGTCTGCCCGCGACTTCACTCATGGGAGCGAGAAGCGGAAGGCCACCATGCGCATCGGTGACGGTCTCATACGCGATCGCGGTGCAGCCGGAGGCCATCAGCCCCTTTGCCTGGTCGGGATCCGGGGCCAGATGGAGATAAGTGAAGAGAATCTGGCCTTCGCGCAACTGCGACCATTCGACCGGCTGCGGTTCCTTGACCTTCACGATCATGTCGGCGGTCGCAAAGACCTCCGTGGCCGAATCGACGACCATCGCGCCCGCCTTGCGGTAGACCTCATCGCCCGCCCCGATGCCACCACCGGCATCCGTCTCGACCAGGACATGGTGTCCAGCGCTCACATACTCGCGGACGGCGCCGGGCGTCAGTCCGACGCGATATTCATGTGTCTTGATTTCCTTGGGAACGCCGATGCGCATGGACGAAGCCTCTATTTGCGGGATGTTGTTTGATAACGCAAAATAGGGTTTAATGGCCTGCAAATTGACGTAGATTAGGCCTGTTTTAGCTCGAAAATGTCGGCGCTTGGCTATTTTTCGCAGGAATCCAAACTAATGGAAATCGATAAGATCGACACCACGATCCTGGCCGAGCTATCGACCAACGCGAGGGTAAGCATGGTCGACCTGGCCACCCGCGTCGGGCTATCAAGTACCGCAATCGCGCGACGGCAGAGGTCGTTGGAAGAGGGTGGATTCATACAGGGCTATCAGGCGGTCCTCGACCTGGGCCGCTTCGGTCTTCGCACGACCGTCCTCGTCAGGATCGCATTGGAGAGCCAAAGCGACCAGGCGTTGAAGGCCTTTGAGGCAGGTGTTCTAAATTGCCCGTCCGTGATCAGATGCTTCCTGATGTCCGGAAGCGACGATTACGTAGCTATCGTATTGGCTCGCGATATCGAAGACTTCGAGCGCATTCACAGAACCGAACTCTCGCGTTTACCGCGCGTCGCACGCATCCAGTCCAGCTTCGCCATGCGCGACGTCGTGAACCGCACCGTCCCTCCAGTGGTCTTCGGCAAATCGGGTGGTCCCAAACGAGCTTAACCGGCCTTGTTGTTGTTCTTTTGGAGCGGGCGAAGGCAATCGAACCCTTGTATTCAGCTTGGACGGCTGCTGCTCTACCGTTGAGCTACACCCTCATATGGGCCGATCAACTATCACGCAGGCCGCCTCTTGAGGCGCGCTACCGCGAAAGCTCCTTAAGGTCCCTGTGCAGTTGCTCAAACGCTCCGCGCAGGCCGTGGAGTTGATCGACGAGATGGAGAATGACGTCGACGCCTTCATCGTTGACTCCGAAGTCGGCTTTCAGATCGCGGATGAAATGTGCCCGGGCCACGTCCGTATCGGAGAAGGTCATTTCGGCGGACGTCTGGTCTGGAATGAGCCATCGCTGGTCAAGCCAGAACTCCAGCGTTTGCACCTGGAGGCCCGCACTGGTCAGGAACTCCTGCTTGTTCATGATCATGTGCCCTCCTCGCGCGGGTTAAATGCCGTTCCCCTGTCCCACTTCGAAACGAATGCCTCGAGTTCGGGATCCGGACCTTTGGGCAAAACCACTTTCAGCTTGACGAACTGATCCCCGTGACCTCCACCGTGGCGGGGCGCGCCCTTGCCCTTCAAGCGCAGGGTCGTACCGGTGTTCGATCCCTTCGGTACCGTCATGGTCACGTGTCCGCTCGGGGTCGGAACGCGTATCCGTCCGCCCAGCACGGCTTCCGAAAGTGAGATCGGCAATTCCAGAGAGATGTCATCCCCCTCGCGCGTGAAGCGGCGGTCGGGTAACACCTCCACTTCGATCAGGGCATCCCCGCGTCCTCCTTCCCCAGTACCAGGCGCTCCTTTGCCTCGCAGACGGAGAATTTGCCCGTCTACGAGGCCCGGTGGAATCGTCACGTCGAGGGTGCGGCCATCCGGCAGCGTCAGACGTTTGTTCGCGCCCGTGATCGACTCGGCAAAGTCGATCGGCAGCTGGTAATGCAGGTCCCGTCCACGCCGGTTCGCGCGCGCCCTTTCACCGCGCCTCAGAAGCTCGGCAAAAGCGTCGTCCGAATCGATGAAATCGGCGAAGCCGGAACTATCGGTGTAGGGATGACCGTGATCCGACGTCGCAAAATCCCGATAGAAATGTTGCTGCGGTCGCTCTGCGCCCGTCGCATCGATCTCGCCAGCGTCGAAACGCTTGCGCTTCTCGGCATCAGCAAGCAGATCATAGGCGCCAGTGATCTCCTTGAACTTCTCTTCGGCCGCCTTGTCGCCGGGATTGAGATCCGGGTGCAGTTTTTTCGCTAGTTTACGGTATGCCTTCTGGATATCGGCGGCCGATGCCGCCGGGGCCACACCGAGAACCTCATACGGATTTCTCACGACCTGCTCCGCAAGAACCTTTTTTGCCAGAATCATGTGAGCTGAAGTCCAATGGATTTGCAACAACGTTCGTCCGTGCACGTGCCGATTTGCTGCCGACGCCATGATGCAACATGAACGAATTCGGTGCGGCGCGGGCTAAAGGTGCAGAGATGGGAGGTTGTGCTGGTCGCGGGACGGAGAACAGCGCCGTCGAATGAGAACCACGATCCGGCACACGGGATGTCATCTGAAAACATGAAGCAAAGCGACCGGATCATGACCAGATCCGTAAAGCGCTCCCACCGAGCGGGGTCGCCTCTCGAGGCGCAATCCAGATCAAACTGAGAACAAAAGGTCCGCGTCTTCCCCTATGGTCGTCCAACGCATTTAATCTTTCCGCTCGACAGGGGTAAGATGCACGGGCGCCGAACAGATTGGCCCAACAAGGAGCGAAGCGTGCCATCCGCTATTCCGCAACCGGTCGTCGCGCAGCTCACGCGCGCTGCTATCTTTCTCGTCGTAACGATCAAATCCGAGCCGGGATGTGATACCGCGGTGCGGGCGCTGTGTGGCGATCTCGCCGCCCTCTTGCGTGCGGTCGGCTTTCGCGACATCGAGGGACGGCTGTCGTGCGTCATGGGGTTCGGCTCCGACGCTTGGGACCGGTTCTTCGGAGCGCCGAGGCCGAAGGACCTGCATCCGTTCCGCGAGATCCGCGGCCGGCATCACGCGCTCGCGACGCCGGGCGACATCCTCTTTCATATCCGTTCCACACGAATGGATCTGTGCTTCGAACTGGCGACGCAAATCATGGCGCGGCTCAGCGACGCGGTCTCCACGGCCGATGAAGTGCACGGCTTCAACTACTTCGACGATCGCGACCTGATCGGCTTCGTCGATGGAACGGAGAATCCGGCGGAACAGGCGGCGGTCGAGGCCACCATCATCGGCGAGGAGGATACCGCCTTTGCCGGCGGCAGCTACGTAATCGTACAGAAGTACCTTCATGACCTGAAGAGATGGAACGAGCTGCCGATCGAGAAGCAGGAGAAAATCATCGGTCGGACCAAATTGTCCGACATCGAGCTGGATGACGCCGTGAAGCCAACCTCGGCGCACAACGCCTTGACGACGATCGTGGAGAACGGAAAGCAGCTGGAAATCGTACGCGACAACATGCCGTTTGGCGACGTGGGAAAGGGAGAGTTCGGCACCTATTTTATAGGCTATGCCAGATCCCCGCACCGGATCGAACAGATGCTGGTGAACATGTTCGTTGGCCGGCCACCGGGCAACTATGACCGGCTGCTCGACTATAGCCGCGCCGTGACTGGCGCGCTGTTTTTTGTGCCGTCAGCGACGTTCCTGGAGGATGTTACGACCGGAGAAGCGGCCCCATCGGCCGCGGATCCATCCCCGGACGAGCACAAGGTCGATGGCGCGCCCCAACCGCAAATACCGCCGCCAGATGGCTCGCTCGGTATCGGTTCACTGAAAGGAGAGACTGGACATGAATAATCTTCATCGGGGACTCGCCCCCATCTCTGACGCGGCATGGGCCCAGATGGAAGAAGAGGCTTCCCGCACCATCAAACGCCATTTGGCTGCACGCCGCGTCGTGGATGTGCAGGGCCCGAAAGGCGTCGATTTCTCGGCGGTTGGGACGGGTCATCAGCGACAGATCCAGACACCGGGCGACGGGATCGAAGCCGCGCAACGCGAGACAAAGCCGCTTGTCGAATTGCGCGTTCCGTTCGAACTCACGCGCGAGGCGATCGACTCCGTGGAACGGGGCGCGAACGATTCGGATTGGTCGCCGCTCAAGGAAGCGGCGCGCAAGATCGCCTTCGCCGAAGATCGCGCGGTCTTCGATGGCTACGCCGCCGCCGGGATTCAGGGCGTCCGTCAAGGCACCAGCAACCCGGTGTTGACGTTCCCTTCCAGCGTAAGCGGTTATCCGGGTGTGGTCGCACAGGCGGTGAGCCAGTTGCGGCTGGCCGGTGTCAATGGACCCTATGCGCTGCTATTGGGAACGGCGCCGTATACGGCCATCGGCGGAGCGACCGACGACGGATATCCG
>JAJYAH010000328.1 GCA_021779635.1 Pseudomonadota bacterium
AAAGACCTTCTTCTCCTCCGGCGACAGGATCGGCGTCCGCGGATCGTGCCTGGCATCGTAACCGGCAATCATTTGCGGAAACGCCAGATTGAGCCTGGCCGAGGCGCCGACCCCTGCGATCGGCGCTTCCGCCGGCGCGGTGTCGCTGCGCGGCACCGGCTTGCGCATAAAGGCGTCGAAGGTCTGCTCGACCCGGCTGTTGAATATCTTGTCGGCGCCTCGCGCCGGGTCCTGAAACTGCACGATGTACATCTGCTCGCCGAAACGCTGGCGCAGCAATTCGATCGGGTCGGCCGGCGCGCGGCTGGTGTGGGGCGTGTTGACGCCGACCACGCCAGCCACGCGATCGATATGCCGCAGCGGCATTTGCCAGACGATAAAGCCGCCCCAGTCGTGGCCGACGAAAATCGCCTTGTCGATCTTGAGATGGTCCAGCAGGCCGACGAGGTCGCCGGTCAGATGCTCGATGTCGTAAGCTTCGACGGCTTCGGGCCGGTCGGTTGCGCCGTATCCGCGCTGATCGGGCGCGATCACCCGAATCCCGGCGGCAGCCAGCGCCTTGATCTGGTGGCGCCAGGAAAACGCGATCTCCGGCCAGCCATGGCAGAGAACGACCGGTGGCGCATCGGTTTTCGGCCCCGCCTCGTAGAAGCCCATGCGAATGCCGTTGGTCTCGGCGAATTGCAGCGGCGGCATTTCAATCATTGGCGATACCTCACTCTAGTGTTCTGGTATTGGGCGGAAATCCGACACCTGCCTGCTTCCGGATCGTGACAAAGTTAATCGGGAGCATGATCTCCGGGCAAACGCTTTGCGTTTGTCCCAAGGGAAGACCGGTGCCCACTATTCCGGATCATGCTCTAGCTTGCCGCACTCTTGAGATCGGCAGGCGGCGCGAAGGCGGCCTGGAGCGCTGCGAATTCTCCCGGCAACATGTCGCAGAGCACCTGAACATGGGGAATGATGTTGGCGCCGGCGATGAAGCCGAAATCCAGTTGATCGCGATAGCTCTGCACGGTGATGTTCAGGGCAAGGCCGTGGGTCGAAATCGACACCGGGAAGATGTGCAGCAATTCCGCTCCCGCCGCATACAGCGTCTGGCGCGGGCCGGGCACGTTGGAAACCGTGATATTCGCCGACGGAGGCAATACGTCCGAAAGATTGGACCGGCTGTACAACAGCGCCAGAATCTGCACCAGGATAGGTGCGCCCAGCATCGAGATGTTGGACACCTGCGGCATCAGCGCCCGCAGCGGATGCGACATTTCCTTCGACTTGGTGGATTGCGCGATGATCGCCTCGAGCCGCGCCTTGGGATCCTCGACGTTGGTGGCGATCGAACAGATCATGCCGAAGACCTGGTTGTTGGCGTCGGTGTTGCCCTCTTCGCGCAGCGAAATCGGCACCGCGGCCGTCATCGATTTCACCGGCAGCGCGCCCTGCTCCAGCAGATAGCGCCGGACCACGCCGCTCGAAATCGACAGCACCACGTCGTTGAGCTTGC
Organism: Pseudomonadota bacterium; assembly: GCA_021779635.1. The sequence goes on from JAJYAH010000328.1 coordinate 1,505, forward strand.
CGCCGGCCTGCTTGGCCACCGCCTTGGCCTGCGACAGCGAGATCGAGACGCCGGCAAAGCTGCGCTCCGACGAGATCGACTTGTTGAGGACCGTCGACGGCGACACCATGCTGGCGATGCTGTCGCGCGACTTCGGATCGGAAATCTTGCCGACCACTTCGGAGACGCTCTTGAGCATGGTGGGAACGCTGCCGGCGAACTTCACCGCGGATTCGATCTGATACATCGCATTGTCGAACAGGATCGACCCGAGATCGCTCTTGCCGGAGCGCGGCAGGTCGATGCCCTTGGCGGCCGTCGAAGCATCGAAAGGCTGGCGCCACAACTGCTGATAGGAATCGATGAAGTTGGCGGCGATGTCGCGCGGCTCCTGCCCGACTTTCGGCCGCGCGGTCGGCTTGCCGACGTCGCGTGGCACCGGCGTCACATCGTAGATCATGTTGGTGAGCGCCGCACCGGCGCCGCCGTCGATGCAGGCGTGATGCATCTTGGAATAGAGCCCGATCTCGTTGTCCTTCATGCCTTCAAAGACATAGAACTCCCACAGCGGACGGGCGCGATTGAGAAGCTTGGCATGCATCCAGCCGACGATGCGCTCCAGCGTCGCCCGGTCATGGGGCGCCGGCAGGCTGCCGCGAAAGATGTGACGGTCGATATCGAACTGGTCGTCCTCGACCCAACTCGGATGATCGATGTCGAGCGGCGCCTTTTCCAGCCGTGCCTTGAGGATCGGGGCAATGTGCAGCCGCGAGGCGATCATCGCCTTGAAGTCCTCGAAGAAGTCGCCTTTGTAATCCTCGGGCAGACGGAAGATCGCCATGCTCCCGACATGCATCGGCATTTCAGGCGTTTCCAGATACAGAAACGACGCGTCCATCGAGGACAGCTTTTTCCCGTCACCCATCTTTCTTCCTCCCTCGTACCAATCACGCGGCGCCTTGGTGGCGCTTCTGGCGTTCAGACCGATTGTGCATTTTCCGGTGGTGCATATGCAATGGCAAACGGACCCGACCGGAAAAATTGCTGGAATTGGCCCTCGGCCTGGGCCAAACGATCCGCCACGGCCCACAGGGCGGCCGCGTTCACGCCCAGCCCGACATGGCTGGCAAGGTGCACCTCGATATTTTCGGCGGTGTCGGAGGGGCGCAGCAGGCAGGTTCGCCAATTGACGATGCCGTCGGTGCGCGAATAGATCGACGTGGTCGGCACCGGCAGATCGCCTGCGATCGCCCGTCGAAGCTCCAAGTCTTCTTCCACCGCTTCGCCTGACATCGCCTCGTAAAGCCGGGTTGCGTTGGTCGCCCGCACGTCACCCGAGAACGGACTTCCCAGCGTCACGACATATCGCACCATGTCCGGCGCCTGCAGCGCCAGATCGCGCGCATAGATGCCGCCCAGGCTCCATCCGACAATGCTGACCTTGCGGCCGGTCGCGGCGTGAATCCGGGCAAGCCGGTCCCGCAGCGCCGCGCGCATCCGCGTCACGCCGCCGGTGTTGCGGCCCATCTGCCAGGCGTAGGTATCGTACCCGAGTTCCTTTAGATATCGTCGCATCGGCGCCATCGACAGATCACTGGCGAGGAAGCCCGGCAACGTCAGCACGGGATGACCGTCGCCTCTTGGTGCGCGCATCAGCAGCGGCGACAGCAGCACGCTGGTGTTGAATTCGAATACGCCTCTCACCTCGGCCAGCATCAGGCCAAGGCCGGGCGGACGAAGTTGGCGCGCTGCCGGCGGTGGGCCTTGTTCCGTGGGCATCATTTCTTCTTGTCACTGGCGCGGATGCCGCCGAGACCCGCCATGGTCACGAACATGTCCTGAAAACGCTCGGCGATCTTCGGATCGAAGGTGAACCAGCTTTGCATCAGCGCTTCCGGAGAAACCTTCTCGATGTTGGCCATCAACTGCTGCTGCAGTTTGTCCATCACCGCGGTCTGCATCGGCTGCACATCCGGAAGTCCGAAGAACTGGCGGGCTTCGAGGGGGGTGCAATCTATTTCAACGTTTACTTTCATGGCCGCTCCTGATTGCATTTTGACCGTCCATCACAGTATCGTCACGACAGGCGGCACGACGCAAGCTGCCTTGGGGGATGCGGCAGCGGCGTGAACCGCCAATCGACGCTTATGGTCAACCAAAGCGCTCGACGGCAAACGGCCGGGGATCGGCGAACGGCGTCTCGCCGGTCATCATTTCCGCCAGCAGGCGGCCGGTCGCGGGACCCAGCGTCAGGCCATGGTGCTGATGCCCGAAATCGAACCACAGCCCGGCATGACGGGGCGCCTTGCCGATCACCGGCAGCATATCGGGTAGACACGGCCGCGCGCCCATCCAGGGTTTTGCGTCAACCGCCTCGGCCAATGGAAACAGGGCGCGCGCCCGCGGCAGCGCCCGCTCGAGCTGGATCGGGGTGGGCGGCGCATCACGGCGGGCAAACTCCACGCCGGTGGTCAGACGAATGCCGCGATTCATCGGCGCCAGCAGATAACCAAAATCCGAATCGAGAACGGGATGATGGAGCACGGCATTGCCGCGCGGCGCCAGATGCAAATGGTAACCGCGCTTGACGCTGAGTGGAATTGAATATCCCAGCGGCCGAAACACCAGATCGGACCAGGGTCCCAATGCCACCACGACGTCGCGCGCGACCAGCGCGCCATGCGGCCCGCTGACCCGCCATCCGCCGGCCGTTTGTTCGAGCGTTCGTGCATCGCCCACCAGAAAGCGCCCGCCCTTGCGGGTGAAAAGCGCCGCGTAGGCCTTGGCCAATCCGCCGGGATCGGGAACAAACCCGGGCGCGGGCAAATAGACGCCGCCGGCGAATGCTCCGGTCAGATGCGGTTCGCGCGCCGCGAGCGCCTGGCCGTCGAGAACTTCGCCGTCGACGCCGTACTGCCTGGCGCGATCGAGTTCGTGTGCCGCGGTGGCCAGGGTTTTCTCGAAGCGAAAAGCCTTGATCCAGCCGGTCCGCCGCAGCAACTCCGGCACGCCAGCCTCCGCCACAAGCGCCTCATGCTCGATCAGGCTGCGCTGGATCAACGGCAATTCGGCCATTGCGCTGTGCAACGCCCGATCCGGCGAAGACGCAAGGAAGTAACGCACCAGCCACGGCAGGAAGACCGGCAAGTCCAGGAATTGATAGCGTACCTGCGGCGCGCGATTGATCGCGTACTGAAAGAGCTGCCCGAAATCGCGGGGAAACATGTAGGGAAAAACCGAGGCGCACTCGATCAGTCCGGCGTTGCCAAAGCTGGTCTCTTCGCCGGCGAGTTCGTGCCGGTCGACCAGGATCACATCCCGCCCGCGCTTCTGCAGGTGCAACGCAGCGCCGACACCGACCATGCCCGCGCCCAATACCAGAATGTCGGCCTTCAGTTCCGCCATCCGGCGCTCCCGTCCATGTTAGATGCTTGCTATTGCTGCTGCCGGATGCGTTTGATCGAAGCAGTCCGGCGCAACAGGTCAACTCCCTCTCCATCCAACTCGGGTTTACCCGAATTGGGCATTTCAAATCGCCGAAATCGGATATATCCGACTTCGATGGGGCCGAGACGAGCGAAGCTCGCTCTTAGAGGGTTGGAGTGAGGCGGTACAGTCTATCATTCAAGCCGCAACCCCTCACCCGAATTTGGCGCTGCCCGCCAAATTCGACCTCTCCCAATGGGAGAGGTGACAGAACTCGAGCGCTTCAATTCAACATGACCGTGGTTCGCCTGTTATCAGATCACGGTCTCGCGCGCGACGCGGCGGCAATCCATCTCAAATTCGAGATCGACCACCGGCGGGCGGGCAAAATGCCAGGTCAGGCCCGAACGGGTGGCGCCGCGGCGGACCAGTTCATCCGCCATCACGGGATGGAAGTCGTGCACGGTATAGGCCTGCACCGCGGTGGTGTCTTTCCAGCCGAACCCGAACGCGCCGAGACGCTCTTCCATGGCGCCGACGGTAAAGCGGACTTTCTCCTTGAACCCATCGGAACTGAGGTCGCGGTAGCGCACGATACGCTCGGGGTAGCTGCCGCTCCCGCCGCGCGCTTCGGCGCCGCCGGCGATCACGAAGGACGGCGTCGCGCTTGTTCCCGTTCCAGCGCCCGGCCGGGAGAAGCAGAAAGCATGAAAGGACGGCTGCGCGGGCGGATCGATCTCCGGGCAGACGTTGCTGCGCGCCACCGGATTGGTGACGCCGTCGAACAGGCCCCATTCGGCGAGCGTCTTGACGTAATGCTCGTTGAAGATTCGAAATCCGTCCTCTGTGAACGCCGCCGGCGAGCGCAACTCGCAGGCGCAAAACGACGTCAACGGCCGTCCGGCGGCCTGAATATATTTCGCGGCCAGCGCAAAACCCTCGGCCAGCGGCTGCAACCGATCGAAGCGCACACGTTCGATCTCAAAGCCTGGATCGGCGGCGGCACCGCTCGAATACTGAAACACCGCCGGAATGAACCGATAGTTGCCGGCTGGAAAATCGCGCGTCATGTCCGGGGGCTCTGGATCGATCACTGCATGCGGACGTCCTTGGCGCCGTTACCCGGCCAACGACGTCCCTCGTAACAGGGTATCACACCACCACACGAATGCGACGGCGGCGACAGCACCATCGCCGCGCAACGCACATCAAGCCGAACCGAACCTCAGGTCGCCTTGAGCGCCTTCGAGCCCAGATCGAATTCCTCGATTTCCTTGCTCCGCTCGGACTCGGCGCCTGCCCTGTGATCGGTGGCGATCGCCACATAGACGGCGGGCAGCACGAACAGCGTAAACAAAGTGCCGATCGACATGCCGGCGACAACGACAAGACCGATCGAGAACCGGCTCGCCGCGCCCGCCCCCGATGCCGTCAGCAGCGGAATCAGGCCCGTGACCATCGCCGCGGTCGTCATCAGGATCGGGCGAAGCCGGACCCGGGCCGCCATCTCGATCGCTGAGCGCCGGTCGAGGCTCTCATTGAGCTGCAGCTCGTTGGCGAACTCGACCATCAGGATGCCGTGCTTGCTGATCAGGCCAACCAGGGTGAGCAGGCCGACCTGGGTATAGATGTTCATGGTGGCGACACCGAAGAACAATGGCAGCATGGCACCGACGATCGCCATCGGAACGCTGATCATGATGACGAGCGGATCGCGCAGGCTTTCGAACTGCGCCGCCAGCACCAGGAAGATGATGATCAGCGCAAAGCCGAAAGTCACTGCAAGCTGGTTGCCTTCCTGAACATATTGCCGGGAATCCGCCAGGTAGTCGTGGCTGAAGCCGGCCGGCAGCTTCTTGGCCTCGCCCTCGAGGAAGTCCACCGCCTGTCCGACGGTCACGCCGGGCATCGGCACCGCCTGGAAGGTGGCGGAGTTCAACTGGTTGTAATGCGTCAGGGCGTTGGGATCGGTCGCGGTTTCGATCGATACCAGCGTCGACAGCGGCACCTGCTGGCCGGTCGCGGTCGGGACATAATATTCGCCGAGCGATTCAGGCGACAGCCGCTTGTCGCGCGGCACCTGCGGAATGACCTGATACGATCGGCCCTCGAGGTTGAACCGGTTGACGTAGTTGCCGCCCAGCAGCGTCGCCAACGTATTGCCGATGCTCTGCATGGTGATGCCGAGATCGCTCGCCTTGGTACGGTTGATCTTGATCCGCACCACCGGCTGATTGAAGTCGAGATCGCTGTCCGAGACGATGAACAACCCGCTCTTGCGCGCGGCGTCCTTCAGCTTGACCATCTGCTCATAGACCGCCTGGAAACCATTGGTCGAATTGATCACCATCTGGACCGGCAAGCCGCCGGGGCCGCCGGGCAATGGCGGCAGGTTGAACGCGAAGGCGTTGACGCCTTCGATCTTGCTCAACTCCGCCTGCACCAGCGGCTTCAGCTTGATCGACGAACGCTTTCGCTCGTCCCACGGCTTGAGCAGCATGCCGGCAATGCCGCCCTGCGGACCGTTGATGCCGTTGAGAACGAAGCGCAGGTCGGTCTCGGGAAATTTGGCGAACGCCTTGTCGAGTTTCTCG
>JAJYAH010000329.1:0-1208 GCA_021779635.1 Pseudomonadota bacterium
CAGGGGAAATAACGGATTCGACAGGGGAATTAACGGATGATGTCCCACGAGAAATGGTGGGCGATATAGGGATCGAACCTATGACCCCACCCGTGTGAAGAGCATGGTCTAGCGTTTAGGCAAGAGCACAGAGGTTCAGGACAGCACATAAAACCCTTGCATTACAGGGCATGTCGCTTAGGATTAGGTTCATAGGAGTTCACACGGGGTCGGTTTTGGTGCTGTGCCCGTGCTGTTTCCGAGGATCCGATGCCAAAGCTGACTGAAACCGCCATTCGCAAGGCCGTCGCCAAAGGCGTCGAGCCCGGCAAGAAGCATTCGATGCTCTGGGATGAAGCCCCGGTCGGCCTCGGCCTCAAGCTTCGCCCTACAGGTTCCCATAGCTGGATCTTCGTCTATCGCCCGAAGGGCGTCGGGCGCGCCGGAGCATCCCGCACGGTCACGCTCGGCCCCCTCGCCTCGATTGATCTCGCGACCGCGCGCGCCGCCGCGAGCAAGATCGTCGCCAAAATCATCGACGGCGCCGATCCGGCGCAAGACGTTCGGCTGGAGAAGACCCGCGAGAAGCGGATCATGTCGTCTGTGATCGACGAGTACGAGCAGGCAATGAAGCGCCGGCGGCTCGTCAACGCCACGCAGGTCGCGTCGGCGCTCAAACGCGGGCTGTCCGGGCTCATGGCGCGTGAAGTCGACGGCTTGACCCGCGCCGACGTGGTCGACCAGATCGAAAAACTGGAAGTCGACAAGCCCGGCGCGGCCAGCTATTTGAGGACTAACGCCCGGACGCTGCTGGAATGGTGCGTCTCGCGGGGCTATGCGCCCTATAACGTCATGGCGGGCTTGAAGCGGCCCAAGGCGACCCGCGCCGAGCGCCTGACCGACGGCGCTAGGACAGGCCGCGCCCTCAAAGATGGCGAAATCGTCAAGGTCTGGACCGCCTGCGAGGCCTTTTCGACTTTCGGCGGTCTCGTTCGCGCCGGGTTGCTGACCGCGATGCGCCGGAATGAGTTGAGCGGCCTGAAATGGGCCGACGTCAAAAGCGACCGCATCGTGATCGAAGCGGCCCGCGTCGATGCGCTCCAACGCATCAGCGATCTCCTTGCGGAGGAGAGCTTCGTGCGTTGCCAAGCCGATGTTTACGGCGAGTTCGGCCTGGTGGTTGGCCCGATCCGCCGAATCGGTAACATCGAAGTTATCGTCGGCGAGCT
>JAJYAH010000329.1:1218-7489 GCA_021779635.1 Pseudomonadota bacterium
GAAAACCGGCGTGCAGCACGAAGTGCCGATCACCACCGCCCTCCGCGCCCTCCTCAATGCGCAGCCGCGCACGAAATCTCCGCTGGTCTTCGGCTCGATGAAGAAGGTCGGCGCCGAAATGTCCGGCTGGAGCAAGATGCTCCCGCGCCTGACCAAGGCGGCGGGCGTCGATTTCACTTTGCACGACCTTCGCAGGACCACCCGCACATTGATGTCGCGCCTCGGAGTCAGCGAAGACGCCGCCGAACTGGCCATAGGCCACGCCCGCGCTGATCTGATCGCTCGCTACAACCGCGACGAAGCATGGGAAGCGCGCGTTGACGCCTTCAGCAAGGTCTCGGATCACATTTCCGGCCTGCTCGGCGGCGGGGGTGCGCAGCAGCTTGACAAAACCATCTTCAAAAAGCGCCCTGCGACACTCCCTTGACCTTCGCTGCACGCAGCTTATATTGACCACATCAGGTGTTAGATTGCCGATCCGCTCCATACTGACGGAGCAAGCTCTCGATAGCCCCGCAAGGGGCCGTACATCGGAATGCGAAAACAGTAGGCCGCGCCTTCGGGCGAAAGATAGCCGACCCCGCTCCGTCAGTGGAGCGGCGCAAACGAGCCAAGAAGTAGGCCCCTCCTGCAAAATCCGAAATCAAGATTTTGTTGCCGCGCGAGCGGCAAGGAGTACGGCAATGTCTTCGGACACACTCGACAAGACCCTGACTCTGCGTGAAGACCTGACGTTCTTGACCGACGCCAAGGTCGCGGAAATGCTCGGGATTTCGCGCCAGCAGCTGAAGGTGTGGCGCATCCAGACGCCTCCGCAGGGGCCGCCGATCACCTTCTTTGGGCGCCTTGTCCGCTACAAGCTCTCCGACCTCCGCGCGTGGATCGCGTCGCGTCCGAAAACCGGGGGCGTCGAATGACGCCTCTCCTCGACATCGCGGAGCTCGCGGGCGCCAGCCTCTATGGCTTCATCGGCGGCGCCGTCGGCTGGTGGATCGGCGAACGGCTGGCGCTCTGGCTGGTCCTCCGCCGGTTCCGGCGCGCGCTGCTGTCGGATTCTGCTCCGGCGCCGCACACGGACACGATGCCTGAACAGTCAAAGTCGTATGCGGATGTCCACAAGTAAGGACATCGTATTCGCCTAACGGCGGTCAGTTACGCACAGACTAAGCTGGAAAATATATTAATCGTCTGCTTGCCAGCATTGGCGTGGGCATGCTAGTCTTTCGGCTATCGTGTTTCGGCCCCCGGGGAGGCCAGCCGCTCGACGGCGAGAAACGCGAGCCGACGTCAGCCCCCCGGTGCGGGTCAAGGGACGATCTCAACCTCCGAAACGAGGCTCGTCCACGCATGGGTGAAATTCAAAAACTGTACTCGCTCCCCGCCGCCGCTAAAGCGGCCGATACGTCTGTCGACACGCTCCGCAGAATGTGCCGCGCTGGCACGTTGAAGCGCGTCGTGCTCCGTGGTCGGCCGCTCGTTCCGCACTCGGAACTGGTCCGCATCACAACGCCGCAATCCCAACCTGAACCCCAGAAATAAATCGCCGCCCGGCCGGAGCGGGGCGGCGACGACGCGCCCGAAGATGCGCGCGAAGCTGGCTGGAAACCAAGCTTTTCTAACATTTTCAGGGGCGCGACGCTAGCCCTGTCTCGATCCGGTCGGTTCTTCCAAATATCGAAGGATCGATCAAAATGAACATTCACGACAAATCCACCGCCACCAACGCGCCTCTCGGTTTTCAACGCGCGGCTAACGCTCCGCAGGAGCAGCTCATGAACTCTCTGCCGGCCGGTGCCTGGAATGGCGTCTCCGGCGCTTTCGGCGGCCTGAAAACCAACGAAGATAAATACGCCGCGCTGACCTACGGCGCGGCGCTCGCGCACTACGGCGACCAAGGGCCGCAAGGGCTTTGGGACGAACTTAGCGGCCTGCCGGAGCCGCTCAGGGAGGCCGCTCGGCGTGTCGGGCTCGTCCTCGCCGGCCATCGGTCGGAGATCGAAGCCTCCGGCCTCGTCGCACTCTTCGCCGCGCAGTGGGGGGCTGCCGAAGCCGCACCGGCCGCTGTGGAAGCCGTCGAGGCGTCCGAGATCGATACCGCTTCGGAAGCCGAGCCGGACATGGTGGAAGCCGCCGGAGACGGCGATCTGGAGGCAGGATCGCCCGACGTCGGGTTTACGGTCCTGACGTCCGCCGGCGGCGACATGACCAAGCATTATTCCCTGTCGCCAGATGGGTCACTGTCCGCCCCGAAAGTTCCGAATTTTGTCGGCGGCTTCGCGGGGGCGGTCGAAAAGCCGCTACATCAGATACTCGACGGTCTGACAGACTGCCAATGCATCGTCGGCGGTCTACCCGATCCCGAGCGGTATCCGCCGGGAACCGGTGTCAAGATTGTGCCGCAGAAAAGCCTCGCCGACAACCACGACGCCATCGCCCGCTCGAAAGAGACTATCGCCTTTCGCAAGGATCAGCCGGCATTGATGCTGTTTGACCGAGATCCGAACCCCGAGGCGTACCCGCCGGTTCACAGCACGAAACCCTCCGCCGCCTACGATGATCTCCTGCGTATTTTCCCCGCGCTGAAGGGCGCAGCCGCGCTGTTCGCTCCATCGGCATCGAGCGGCCGCTACATTCGCGAATCAGACGACGCGGTCCTGCGCGACAAACACGGCGTTCACGGGTATTTCCCGGCGTTGGACGGTTCCGATATTCACCGCGCAGGCGAAGTTGCTTTCAAGCGCATGATTAATACCGGACGCGGATCGATCGCTCTCGCGCGGAATGGCGCCTTTCTCGTGCGTGGGCCGTTCGACCGTGCGGTCTTCTCGGGAGAGCGCATCGACTACTGCGCGCCTGCGACGGTTGGCGCCGGTATTCGTGTCGAAGGTCGCGGCGAGGCATGCAAAATCCCCGGCGGCTATGTCGACACGAAGGCTGTGTTCCAAGACCTGACAGCCGAAGAAGAAAAGGCATGCGAGCGCGAGATAAAACGCCTCAAGGCTGCTGTTCCGGGAGACGTCGTCAAAGCCAAGCGCGATGCCTTCGAAGCCGAGATGGTCGAGAAGATGGTCAGGCGCGGCGCGAGCCCTGAATCAGCACGCGAACATGTCAAGACCATGCGCCCGGGCCACAAGGGCTCGCTTGGCGCCGGTGTTGTTCTCGAGTTCGACGATTTCGGCGAGGCCACGGCCGCCGAGGTGCTGGCGAACCTCGCGAAATTCGACAGAGAGACATTGGCCGACCCCATCGAAGGCGCCAGCTATGGCGCGGGGAAGGCCAAGCTCTTTGTCAATGACGATGGCTCCGTCGTCATCCACAGTTTCGCACATGGCGGCGTAGTTTACTGGCTGCGCGACGCGGCCGAGGCCGAGAAGGCGGCGGCGGACAGCATGCCGCCGTGGGTGCGCGATGCCAAGCTGGGCCGCGCGATCGAGGAGCCGCTGCGCGCAGAGGCGGAGAAGCTCAAAGACCGGGGCAAAATGACGGGCGCTTACCAGAAGGCGCGCCGCAAGTGGCTTCGCCGCGTCGAGACGTATGTCGGCCTCGGCGTCCTCAAGGCGACCGATTTTGCCATCCCCCGCGAAGGCATCCTGCAGTTGGCGGCGGTGGGCGAAGGCGAGATCAAGCCTTCACAGCATGCGCTCGCGCTGGCTCGGCGCGCCATAGACCTGATCCTTGCCCGCGAACTCGGCCTCGACGCCGCCGAGGAAGAGGCCAAGCGCGCGACCGATAAGAAGGAAGCGCCGGCGGGAATGGGCGAGGTCGAGGCCGAGATCATCGCCAGGGCGCCCGACAGTTGGAGCGTTGACGGGAATGGGGTTCCTGTGGGTTCCGTATCGTCCAACCTGATGCATTTCTTGGCCTATCACCTGGGCGTCTACGCCGAGCGCGACGATTTCCAGGATCGCGTAATCTTCAAGCGGCTGTCCGCGGATGGCCCCGTTACCGATGCCATGCTCGACCGATGGAACGCGAATCTGGACGCCGCCCAGGGGGACATCTATCGCATGGCGACGGACAGGACGCTCCCGTGGGGCGCGTCGGGGTATGAGCCCCGGTCACCCGACATTGGCGTGTGGGTGCGCAGCTATGCGGATGAACGCGGGTTCAACAGCGCAACCGACCGCTTGATGGCGTGGGACGCATGGGATGGCGTCGATCGCCTCCACGACTGGGGGGCGAGATATTTCGGCTACGTCCCCACCGATCCCGAGTATCAGTACGTCACGCGCAGCGCCGCCCACATGCTACGGGGGTTTGCGGGCCGTATCCTGCGTCCCGGCGTCCAGTTCGACGAGATGCTGGTGCTGCTCGGCCTGCAGGGCGAGCGCAAAACGTCACTGGTGCGCCTGCTCGGCAACGCCATCGTGGAGAATGGGCACCTCGAAGGGGCCAGTTTGAATTTTAATGAGAGCACCGGCCACAACCACATCGCCATCGCGACGGCAGGAAAGGTCATCGTCGAGATGGGCGAGCTCAAGACGCTCCAGCGGCGCGACGCCGAAGACCTGAAGCGGATCATCAGCCGGGTGTCGGACACAGGCCGCGCCCTGTATGGCAAGGCTACCTACACGAAGCCCAGGCAGTTCATCATGGTAGGGACGGCGAACGTCGTCACGCCACACGACGCCGACGCGGTACGCGGAGAACTGGCGTCGCTCGCGCCCTTCCTGCGCAACCAGCGCAAGCGCGAGATCATGGCCGATGCTGATCTGGGCTTTCTCGTCGATGAGTCGGGCAACCGCCGCTTTTTGCCGATCGGCGTGATGGTCAACAAGATCGATCTCGACGGGCTGGGCGCCGAGCTTCCTCAACTTATCGCCCAGGCCAAGTCCGAAGTCATCGCGCGCAACTTCGATCTGACAATGGATCCGCTGCTTGAAGAGGCGGCGGGGCAGTTCGCCGGGAAATTCCGGGCGACGGGCGACATGTGCGAACGCATCAGCCTCGCGATAGCCAAGTTCGACGGGGACATCAGTTTTGCCGGCCAGGACATGATCAGGGTGCTCGACCTGCGAGCCGACGCGGACAAAGTGAAAATGCGGGTGGCGCTGCGCAAGATGGGCTTCGGGAGTTACAAGGGCAACCACGGCCTCACGCGCTACTACCGCGGGAGCAGGGATACCGCCAGGCGCCTTAGCGCGTTGGACTTCATGCGCGTCCCGGCTTTTGTCGAAGGAGCTACATCCGAGATACCCGCGTTTTCGACGGACTTGGACTGAGCGCGCGCTCAACCACAGAGGCACAGACCCTTCATGAGGGGGGTCTGTGCCTCCCTCTGTGGTCTACAACCCCTTATTCTTCTACGGACACATCCTACTCCACAGACCCACAGACCCTTTTTTATAAAAAAAAACATTTATAAGAAAAAACATAAAAAGGCGCCGCAAGATGCATCCCACACACATCACACACCCGCGTTTTTTTTATATAGAAAACTCTTTGAAGTGCCTCTGTGTCTGTGATGGGGGGCAAAAATCGGCTGTGTCCCTAGAAGAATAAGGGGTTTCGTGCCACAGACCCCCCAAGAGAGGCCTTCTGTGCCTCTGTGCTGACCGTTTCCGGGCTGAAAGCCCATGTCACGCCGTTACGCAACGAATCGTATTCGCCTCCCTCCTCCCCACACCCCGGTTGCGCGCGCGGGCGCGAAGCCAGGCGTCGCCGTTGAGAGGCGCATCCCGATCAGGTATTATGATACCTTATGAAAGCCCTCTCGCCCAAAGCTCTCGAAAGGTCGCGGACACGGAACCTGGCCGCGCTTGAGCGCCTCGATGCGAAGATCGCAGCCGACAAGGAGAAAGCCGCGGCGAGGCGGTCCCAGCGCGAGGCCAACAAGCGCGACCGCGCTCCGCGCAGTCTTGACGATCTTGAGCGCCTCGGCATGGTGATCGACATCCAAGCCCTCCGGCGGCGCGGCGACGTGCTCGTAACCGACCGGCCTTCGACCATCGCGCCGCCACCCGGCCTTCGGGGGCTTAGCGCAAGCCGTCACTGGCTGTGGCTGACGCTGCTCGACGGAAGCGAACAGGCCATCGCGCTTCGCTGGCGGTCGACGGTCGGACCGTTTGAGCTTGCCAGCGCCCAATGCCGATGCGGGCAGTTGACGTACAAGCTTTATCCTTCGCGCACCGATGGCGGCGGTCCCTGGGGCTGCAAGCGCTGCTCGGCCGTCGGCGACCGTCGCGATAGCCGCGACAAGCACCGAGGCGTCAATCGCATCCGCGTGCGGCCAGCGGTCTTTCTCGGCGCGTCTGGCCTCGAAGTCTGCGAG
>JAJYAH010000330.1 GCA_021779635.1 Pseudomonadota bacterium
CCTGCAATCTCAAATGCCTCCGAATCCGGAAAATAGACTCCCGCTCAATCGCTTAGAGGCTTATTCACGGACGACTAAAAATAGTCCCCCGGCGAGAGCCGGGGGCTGCATCATGATGGCTTACGCGGATCGTGACGAGTTAGGAGACCTTGAGATTTTCTGCGGAGTTCTTGCCGCGATTTTCTACAAGGTCATATTCAACAACCTGATTTTCGTTGAGGGTTGAGAGTCCGGCACGCTCGACTGCCGAGATATGGACGAAAACGTCCTTATCGCCGGCCATCGGCTTGATGAACCCATAACCCTTTGTCGGGTTGAACCACTTGACGGTGCCTTTTTGCATCGCCTGTCTCCTGGTCTAGACGAAAAAAAGACGCGGCCACGCTATCTGCGTGCCACGCCACAAGCGGGCTTCCGGATGTCTGCTCAATTTCTTGGTCGCGAAACGCACAGTCGAACGGCCTAGATCCGATTGTACCTGATATTGCAACACGAATTTTGCGCGTTAGCAAGCTTCTGGTACGGCTCAGGAAATCAGATCATCGATGGGGCCGGCCCGTCGGCACCTGTGGCAGCCGAACAACAATACCCGGCAAATCGCCCACTGGCGGGGATCACGACCGATTGACGCTCCAGGAAAATTGGGGGCAAATCGGCCCGGCCGACGGCGATTTTTTTGCATTTTTGTCGAGCTGGCGCTCCGTTTTTGGGAATGCATTCATGCGCTGCTCATCGTGGTTTTCACGAGCAAGGGATCGTTGCGGGGTAGGGCCCAGGCCCATAACGGCAGCTACGATCGTCTTCGGGCTCGCCCTTGCGGCCGCGTCAACATCCGCCCGGGCCCAGGTCGCACCGCCGCCACCGCCCCCTCCGCCGCCGCCCGTTATCACACCCGTTGTGACACCCGCCCCGACGCCCTTTCCGATGCCTTCGGACGTCAATTCCGAGATGTCGACCGGATCGGCCATGACCAATCTCGGCAGCAATTTCCTGGCGCGCCTCGGACAGCAGGCGAGCTACGGTTTCGGCAGCGCGCTGCGGAGAAATCCGGGCGGCGGCGGGGCCTCGGAAGCCACCGACGCGCCGGCTTTTCGAATGTGGGGGGAGACCTACGGAATCTCAGCGACGAATGGCGCGCAAGGCGATTTCGCCGGCGACCGGCGTCAAACCTGGGGCGGCGTTGCGGGGTTCGGCGGACGCATCGCGCCTGGCGTCAATGTCGGGATTTCGGTTGACCAAAGCCATACCGCGATCGACGTTCCGCTCGCGCTGCAGTCGGCGGGGCTCGATCTCACCCAGTTCGGATTTAACGCCTCGGTCGACAAAGGGCCGTGGACATGGGCGATCGCGCTGGTCCACGGCTTCGGACAAATCAACTCGACCCGCGACACCGGTGCCGGCTTCGCGGGCGCCGGTTACGGCGCTCATATCGACGGGGCGCTGACCGAGCTCAGCTACTACTGGAGCCTGGACCAGAGCCGCATCGTGCCAAAGGCCGCTTTCGAATATGTGCGCGCCGTGACCGGATCGTTCCAGGAAATGGGCGGTCTCGACCCGGTGACGGCGACCGGCACAACCCTGGAGCGTTCGCGGATCCTGGTCGGAGCGGAGATCGGGCATTACTGGATTATCGACCAGAAGATTCTCGACCTGTCCGGCTATGGCAAATTCGTTGACAACCTCACGCAGGATTTCTCCTCGACGATCGTCAGCCTCGGTCCGGAGAGCATCACCGTGCAGGGCATCACCGAGAGCAGGTATGGTGCCGATGCCGGCGCGTCCCTTTCGCTCAGCCTGAACGATACCGTGCGTCTTTATGTCAACTATGACGGCAAGTTCCGAGCTACCAACCAGTCGCATCAGGGCACGCTTGGCGTCGAGGTGAAGTGGTAGCGTGGCTGATGTGCGCGGGCGTGTCCCGGCGGTCAGGCTGCGATCCTAACCTCGATCGACCCTGATAACCCGGCCCTTGTCGATCGCCAGCGCCAGCCGGCCGTGCTTTAGCGACAGTGCCGCCTCGCCAAACAGCTCGCGGCGCCAGCCGTGCAGGGCGCCGACATCGGCATTATCGTCGGCCGCGATCTGCTCCAGATCGTCGACTGTCGCGATGACCTTGCTGGCGACGGCGTGGCGTTCCGACGTCATCCGCAGCAGAACCTTGAGAAGCTCGACGATCGCAGCGCCGTTTGAATTGCCGCGCGGCTTTTCGATTTTCGGCAACGTCGCGGGATCGCGCGCCAGTCCGCGCTGCACGGCGGCCACGATATCGGCGCCCCATTTGGACCGGTCAAACCCCTTCGGCAGCGAGCGCAGATTGGCCAGCCGTTCGAGGCTGGTCGGTGCGTGGGTGGCGATGTCGCCGACCGCGTCGTCCTTCAGGACGCGGCTGCGGGGAACGTCGCGGTCCTGCGCTTCCTGTTCGCGCCAGGCGGCGACCTCCATCAGCACCGCAAGCTCCTTGGGCTTGCGCACCCTGGTCTTCAGCCGCTCCCATGCGCGCTCGGGGTGAAAGTCGTAGGTCTTTGGCGAGGTCAGGACCTCCATTTCCTCGCTGACCCAGTCGCTGCGATTGCGTTTCTTGAGGTCGGCGTCCAGTGCGGCGAACACGTCGCGCAGATGCGTGACGTCGGAGACCGCATAGTGCATCTGCTCCTCGGTCAGCGGCCGGCGCGACCAGTCGGTGAAACGATGGGTCTTGTCCGGCCGATGGCCGGTGATGCGCTCGACCAGCTGGTCGTAGGCGATGGAATCCCCGTAGCCCAGCACCATGGCGGCGACCTGGGTGTCGAAGATCGGGTGCGGAACGATCCCGGCCTGATGCCAGACGATTTCGATATCCTGGCGCGCGGCGTGGAAAACCTTCAGCACCTTCTCGTTGGCCATCAGCGCGAAGAACGGCTTGAGGTCGATGCCCTGGGCCAGCGTATCGATCACGACCGCTTCCTCTGCGCTCGCCATCTGCACGACACAGAGCAGGGGATAATAGGTCGTTTCCCGCAGGAATTCCGTATCGACGGTGATGACCGGGTGTTTGGCGAGACGCTCGCAAACGGCGGCGAGCTCCGAAGTGGTGGTGATCAGATTCATGAACGGTCCATAACGCTTCTGAGACCGCGTTCTGCCGAAAGCGCTGATATGTCAAGGGTCTTGCGGCGAATTCTAGCCCTGCATTTCCGGTTGACGGGGGCCTTTCGTCAGGAAGCGTCCAGCCGGACACGGCTGATCGCGCTGCGCGATCAGGTCGCGGGACTGATCCGTGAAGCGGGCCGGTTCAGGCGTCGCGCGTGTGCCGAAGAGGTCTTCGCTGCGCCGGAACGACGAGCACGATGACGCAGAGTGCGAGTATCGCCAATCCCATGAATTCAAATACGAGCGCATCAAACACGGCAATTCCCCCAGCAAATCGATAGATTTGCGAGGAAGCGATTGACGGTCTGTTAATTTCCGGGAGCGGGCGCGGCGCGGTCCGGCAAAAGCCGCATTAACGGTTAACGGTTCACGTCCCGCAAAACGTCTGCAGAACGCGCTGATGCGGCTCGGGCGGCTCGGCATAGGCCGACAGCGCCGGCTGGTCCTCGTACGGCTTTGCGAGGACCGTCAGAAGCTGCTCGAAAGGCGCGAAATCGTCGCGGTTCACGGCAGCTTCGATCACCGCTTCAACCCGGTGGTTCCTCGGAATGAAGGCGGGATTGACCGCCCGCATCGCGGCCTGCCGTGCGGCAGCGTCCTGCGGCTCTTCGCCGATCCGTTGCCGCCAGCGTACCGCCCACTCATCATAGGCGGCGGGCTCGGCAAATAATTGCCGGACCTCGCGATCATCGGCGGGATCACGCGCGGCATCGCTCAGCCGTCGGAACGTCAGGGTGAAGTCGGCCTGGTTTTTGGCCATCGCCTCCAGCAGGTCTTGCGCTAGCACGGGATCGCCATCGCGCGCGGTAAACAGGCCGAGCTTGCTTCGAAGGCCAGCCTGGTAAGCGGTGTTGAATCGTTCGGCGAAATTCCCCAGCACCGCCTGCGCCTCGGCGATCGCCTTGTCCTGCGCATCGGAAAGCAGCGGTAACAGGCATTCCGCAAGCCGCGTCAGATTCCAGAGCGCGATCCGCGGCTGATTGGCGTAAGCGTAGCGGCCTTGCTCGTCGATCGAAGAAAACACGGTTGCCGGGTCGTAATGGTCCATAAAAGCGCACGGACCGTAATCGATGGTCTCGCCCGAGATCGACGTGTTGTCGGTGTTCATGACGCCGTGGATGAATCCGACCAGCAGCCAGCGCGCGACCAGGCTCGCCTGCCGCGCCACCACGCCTTCCAGAAGCGCGTGATAGGGGCGATCGGCGTTGGCCGCTTCCGGATAGTGCCGGTCGATGACGTGATCGGCCAGCCGTCGCACGCCCTCGATGTCGTTGCGCGCCGCGAAAAACTGGAACGTCCCGACGCGAATATGGCTGGAGGCAACGCGGGTGAGGACAGCCCCGGGCAACGGCGTTTCCCGCATCACGCGCTCCCCGGTCATCACAGCGGCGAGCGATCGGGTGGTGGGAATTCCTAGTGTCGCCATCGCCTCGCTTACAATGTATTCGCGCAGCACCGGACCAAGTGCCGCGCGGCCATCACCCCGCCGCGAGAATGGTGTCGGGCCCGATCCCTTGAGCTGAATGTCGCGGCGCACGCCGTCCGCGTCGATCACCTCTCCGAGCAGGATGGCGCGGCCATCCCCGAGCTGCGGTACGAAATGACCGAACTGGTGGCCGGCATAGGCCATCGCGATCGGGTCCGCCCCGTCGGGGACCCGCTTGCCGGCGAGGATTTCGGCTCCCTCCGGGCTATCCAGCCGATCCGGATCGAGGCCGAGATGAAGGGCGAGCGGCCGGTTCAATTTGACCAGTTTCGGCACGGCGACCGGCGTCGGTGCGACCCGCGCGAAAAAATTGGCCGGCAGGGCCGCGTAGGTGTTTTCGAAGGGGAAATGGACCGTCATGGGATCAAGATAGGCGTGTGCTGGAAATAGACAATCGGCTCGCCACGACGCTGTCCAAAGGTCCGTTGTTTTTCCGTCACTTTTTCGGGTTTGCCGAGCTGGGATCTGGCCTTCATCCGGTTGCCGCGCCCCAAAGCCTCGGGTAAACCCTCAACCTCTTTGCGGGCTGGCCTTTTTGCGGGCTTGCCTTGGCCCCCCATCCTCCGACATCTGTTTTTGGAACATCCATGCATCGTTACCGGTCCCACACCTGCGGCGCGCTCCGCGACAGCGATATCGACCAGACCGTGCGGTTGTCGGGCTGGTGCCACCGGATTCGCGACCATGGTGGCGTGCTGTTCATCGATCTGCGCGATCATTATGGCTTGACGCAATGCGTGGCCGATCCGGATTCGCCGGCCTTCAAGGATGCCGAAAAACTCCGCTCGGAGTGGGTGGTGCGGATCGACGGCAAGGTGCGCCGTCGTCCCGAGGGTACCGATAATCCCGACCTGCCGACCGGAGCGGTCGAACTTTACGTCAGCGCCATCGAGGTGCTGGGGCCGGCCGGCGAATTGCCGCTGCCGGTGTTCGGAGAACAGGAATATCCTGAAGATATAAGACTTAAGTACCGTTTCCTCGACCTCCGTCGCGAGAAGCTGCACCAGAACATCATGACCCGCGGCGCGATCGTCGATTCGATGCGCAAGCGGATGAAAGAGCAGGGCTTTTTCGAATTCCAGACCCCGATCCTGACAGCCTCGTCACCGGAGGGCGCGCGTGACTTCCTGGTGCCGTCGCGCATTCATCCGGGCAAGTTCTACGCGCTGCCGCAGGCGCCGCAGCAGTACAAGCAGCTCCTGATGATGTCGGGCTTTGACCGTTACTTCCAGATCGCGCCGTGTTTCCGCGACGAGGACCCGCGCGCCGACCGGTTGCCCGGCGAGTTTTACCAGCTCGATCTCGAGATGAGCTTTGTCGAGCAGGAGGATGTTTTTGTAGCGGTCGAGCCGGTGATCACCGGCGTGTTCGAGGAGTTCGCGAAGGGAAAACCCGTCACCAAAGCGTGGCCGCGAATTCCGTTCGCGGAGGCGCTGCGCAAATATGGCAGCGATAAGCCCGATCTGCGCAATCCGATTCTCATGCAGGACGTCTCCGAGCATTTCCGCGGCTCCGGCTTCAAGGTGTTTGCGCGCATGCTGGAGGACCGGAAGAATCAAGTCTGGGCGATCCCCGGCACCGGCGGCGGCTCGCGCGCGTTCTGCGACCGCATGAACTCCTGGGCGCAAGGCGAGGGCCAGCCCGGCCTCGGCTACATCATGTGGCGCGAGGGTGGCGAGGGCGCAGGTCCGCTTGCCAACAATATCGGCCCGGAACGGACAGCCGCCATTCGCGCCGCGCTCGGCTTGAAGGAGGGCGATGCGGCGTTCTTCGTCGCCGGCGATCCCGCAAAGTTCTGGAAATTTGCCGGCCTCGCCCGCACCAAACTCGGCGAGGAGCTGAACCTGATCGACAAGGATCGGTTCGAACTGGCCTGGATCGTCGACTTCCCGATGTATGAATACAACGAGGAAGACAAGAAGGTCGACTTCTCGCACAACCCGTTCTCGATGCCGCAGGGCGGCCTCGATGCGCTCAACGGGCAGGACCCGCTGACCATCAAGGCGTTCCAGTACGACATCACCTGCAACGGCTACGAGATCGCCTCCGGCGGTATCCGCAATCACCGGCCCGAGGCCATGGTGAAGGCGTTCGAGATCGCAGGTTACGGCGAGAAGGATGTGGTCGAGCGCTTCGGCGGCATGTACCGCGCGTTCCAGTATGGCGCGCCGCCGCATGGCGGCATGGCGGCCGGCGTCGATCGCATTGTCATGCTCCTTTGCGGCACCACCAACTTGCGCGAAATATCGCTGTTTCCGATGAATCAGCGGGCCGAAGATCTGCTGATGGGGGCGCCTTCGGACGTGACCCCGAAGCAGTTGCGCGAGCTTCACATCCGGCTCAATCTGCCACAAAACTGAGCTTCCATGAAGCAGTCGCCGAAGTCTGAATTCGGGGTCGGGGGAGCCGCGGGGGAAATGCATGGCGTCCTATTCTGAAGATCTCCATTCCGCGGCGCTCGCCTACCACCGGCTGCCACGGCCGGGAAAGCTTGAAATTCAGGCGATCAAGCCGCTCGCCAACCAGCGCGATCTGGCGCTGGCCTATTCGCCGGGCGTGGCCGCGGCCTGCATGGCCATTGCCGGCGATCCGGCGGAAGCAGCATCGCTGACGATCCGCGCCAACCTCGTCGCGGTGGTGTCGAACTGCACGGCGGTGCTCGGCCTTGGCAATATCGGTCCGCTGGCATCGAAGCCGGTCATGGAAGGCAAGGCGGTTCTGTTCAAGAAGTTCGCCGGCATCGACGTGTTCGATATCGAGATCGCCGCCGACACCATCGAGCGCGTGGTCGAAACCGTGGCGGCGCTGGAGCCGACGTTTGGCGGCATCAATCTCGAAGACATCAAGGGTCCGGAGTGT
>JAJYAH010000331.1 GCA_021779635.1 Pseudomonadota bacterium
AAAGCCGCGGCGCCGCCAAAGCAACAGCCGAAGATCCTCCGAAACCCGATCAACGCGAGCCCGGGAGCGCCGCGACGGCGTCCCGCGCCAGTCATTCAGCCAAATTCGCGGTTTTTGGAGGTGTCCAACTGACGATTCTCTCGCATCCGAATCTGCCGGAACGCTACCGGCGCAAGGTCCAGCAGCTCGAGGCGATCCTCGAGGGGCAGGACCGGGCGAAGGCGATGGACCTCATCCGCTCGATGATCGAACGGGTCGAGCTTCGCCCTCGCGTGGAAGCCAAGGGTCTCGACGCCATTCTTCACGGCGATCTCGCGGCGATTCTTGCGGCCTGCGCGGCGGCTCAAAAAGAAAACGCCCCGGATCGTGTGATCGCGGGGCGTCGACTGTCGGTGGTTGCGGGGGCAGGATTTGCTCTTAACTTGCGGTTCGAGAAACAGCATCGGCAGACGCTGGCTTTGCTCACCGCCGGCGATCGCAGCGGACTATTTCGTGCTGTAGCATAGCTTGGGCGCGCTTCCGGGCGATCGCATCGAGGGCCAAATGGCAGCTGTGACAGCACCATTAATACCGATTGTCCCCACCGGCGGACCTCAAATGCCCAACTCTGGTCGTCCTGGCTATGCCTCAGCTTCCCGTTTGAGCGAATAACTGGTGCTGCGACCGCCGCCTTCATCCTTGACGAGGATTCCCCGTTGCACCAGATCGGTGATGTCGCGGAGCGCGGTATCGGGCGAGACCTTCGTGAGTTTTGCCCATTTCGATGAGGTCAGCTTGCCTTCAAACCCGTCCAGGAGACGGTTGATCATCGCGCGCTGCCGGTCTGCCAGCGGCAGATCGGCGATTTCGCTCCAGAAACGAGCCTTCCGAAGAACGGCGGCAAGGATTTGCCCTGCGCCGTCAAAAGCACGATCAAGGCATGCGGACAGCCCATCAGGACACCGCCAAGAGAAGGCAAGGGCAGACTTGGAGCTTTACGCTCATCTCGGTGATGAGGACCGATCTTGCCATTTCTGAAAGTGGGCATCCTTTGCGGCCAAACCGTAAGGCTGGACCTTCACACGAAAGTTAGTAAGTGTTGCCAAGTCTCGCGAGGCGCTGAACATCTTCATCGTCGGCAGCCCGCGACGGCGTCGGCCGGACATTCCCGAAGTATTTGCGCTCAACACCACCATATGGCGACGGGCCTTCGATCTTGGTCAGACGCATCTGAAACATCTTCGCGCCGACGATCAGTTCGATCGGATTGTTGCCCTGGTTGAAAAGCTCGATTGAGAAGCACCCTCGATAACCCGGCTGGATCATCGTGTTCACGGCGATGCCCAATCGAGTATAGCTGCTGCGCGTCAGAACGTCGGCGTAGGTATCGACGGGTAACGCAACAAATTCCAGGGTCGTCGTCAGGACCACTTGGTCGGGATACAGAATAAAACGTTCGCCGAGTTCACGCCGTGTGGGCTGGAAATAAGAGCCTACGGACCTAAAGCCTGCGTCCCCGCGCGACACGCCTATGAACGGCCGGCGCGTCACTATCGAGACTAGGAAATCGTAGCCCAGACGGAGATCAACCGTGACCTCGCCGATCTGCGCCTTGTCGAGAAGGGGCTCGATCCACAGCCCATTGGGGCCAGGCTTTTCGAAGCGCTCGAGGATATCTCTGCGCCTCATCGAGCTTCCGCCCACAGCTGGCGCACTGAAGCGTTACGGATGGATTTCTCAGCGAGGTCGTTGACGATCTTCGTTAACTCTAACGGCTTGCCTCCATTGGTCCATGGCGCGCCCTGACCATCCAGAGCCTTAGCGAGATAGGACCAGCCTGCGGGGAATATTCCGTGTAGCTGTTGCTCTCCAACCAGGACGTGGGGTCGAATGTCGTCAAAGGCTGGCTCGATATCCGGAATTTCAAACCGTTTCCCTAGTGGCGGAAACCCGCGCGACTTCAATGCTTCCTGGAATGCAGACAGAAAGTCTGTCTCTTCCCCAGCGAGGAAGGACCGAATAACCTCCAGCCTCTTGCTGGTCGCAGGGTGAGTTTCACTGATCCCGGCATCCGGACTGATTGAATGCAACATATCCCCGATGGCCGCGCCGACATAACAGGCGGCGAACAGGTCGGCGAAATGCTCGCGCCGATGACAGACGATGTTGACGTGGAACTTCTCGGGGATCTGCTCAGGGATCGGGTCAAGCAGCAGAGTTGAGGCCGTGATCTCGCCAGTCACATCAACGAAGTGGCCCAGTTCGTGGTAAAGCGCGCAGCAAAAGAGCGGCATGTCCTTGTAGAGGCGGGGCACGCCGATAAAGACGAGGCGACTGTCCGGCAGCGGCTTCTCATAACGGGTGATCATTGTCCGGACGAATTCCCAGGGGTCACCGATCTTGAGGTGGAAATCCTTCTCGTCGGTGAGTGCGGTGGTCACTAGGCATTTGAATGGCAGCCACTGGGCGATAGCGAACCGTAGACAGTATTCGATCTCGTAGGGCGATTCTTTGGTCGTTGAGCCCTGCAGGTATCGGTGAGTGAGCCACACCTTATCGGCAAGGGCGCGGACGACGGTGTCGTCGTACCGGGGGGAAGCGTTGAGGACGTGGTCGACAACATCGACGAGCGCGTACGTATGTGCCTCAAGGCCCTTGTTGAAATACGGCGACCTTGAGAGTTGGGACAGGCTTTCCAGAAGGAGACTGAGGTCAGTCTGCGGATGCAATGTCGGGCTCCAGGCTTCGGAGCACTTTATGCGCAATTTCCGGGCTCACGTCCGTGATTCGCTGAATACCTGAGAGCGCATCATTGAGACCTGCAACCATCTTGAGGTCATTGGCCAGATGCACAGCTTGGGGAATGACGTCAGGCGAGATCGATTTCGGGTTTGCCAGCAGCAATCGAGCTTGCTGCAGGACGCTGTCGAAATGCGCGCATAGGGGCTCAGGAAGGTCGTTGTTTCCGCGATCAATCAAGAGAAGAGCAAGGCGGAAGAATTCGAGTCTGCGGTCGCTCTCTGTCGGCATCGCCGCAAACATGCTTTCGCTCCAATCCCGCCGAATGAAGTTGATTATGACTCAGCGGAGTCAAGAGCGAAATTGTTTTTTTTACGAAACAGGCACCTTTAATTTCTGCCTGAGTCCATACACCACTCCACGACGCCTTTTCGCAGCCAGAAGTGGCACTTGCATCCGTCTGTACGGCGGACCGAAGGTGAGAGTGTTGGTCGTCCCCACCAATCGGTAGCGACCGACCAGCGCGGACGGCGCGCCTGGCTCAAAGAAAGGAGCAATGGCGTCCCGCACTTCGAGGGACAGGACATTGTCACCCATTTCGGCGAACGTCTGTCACCGACAATAACCAAGATACCGGGTGCCAGATCTTGGGGTGACGGCATATCGGCTGCCCAATGAACTCGAAAGTCAGGCTTTGGCCGCAGTCCAGCCCAGGTGAGGATCGCATCGAGAGTTCGGCCCAGCATCAGCCCACCCTCCCCAGGAATGGGGACACGTCCCCCGCACCGACGATCTTGGGCGAGCCGCAAACCCGGCATGGCTGACGAGCGGCGCCGGGCCGGAAGTCCTCCACCTGTTCGAACTTGCGAACCCGGTTCGCAATGGCCCCCTTCGGTCCCCTAAATTGCTGGAGGCGTTGGATCATCTCCTCGATTGCCATGGTCGCAACCGAAGTAGTGAAGGACACCACAGCGGGTGCCGGGTTTCCTTCACCACGCACGTAAGCTTCCGCCTTACGTCGATCGAACTCCGCGGGATCGCTCCGTCGAAGCGCCTCTTCGGCGGCGATAACCGGGCTCACAACACGACGGCAGATTAGGCAGGACGCGCCAGGTTCTATGACCGTAACGCGTCCGTCGCCTTCCAGCACCCGGTCGCCGTGGCGTTCGACAACCCGCAGTGCGAGGCCAAGATCAATGACGGGGATCAGGTAGTAGTAAGCAAGTCGGTTGAGCAGGACCCGACCGTCGTGATCGTCCGTGCAGCCGAAGATCAGATCCATCGACTTCAGAACGCCGCGGCAATCAGCGGCGCCGATCCAGGTGTCGACGGTCACGATTTGAGTTCCCAGCCCCATACGCTCGATCTCGCGCTTGGCGATGTCGACCTTCTTGGCGCCATCGACCGCATCGGCGTGAGTTGCGCCATAGAGGCGATTCAGGTTGGAGAGCTCGACCTTGTCCGGATCGAAGATTGCCAGGTGGCCAACGCCCATACGACCCAGCTGTTGGATCAACGGGCTTCCCGTTCCCCCGGCGCCGACGACACCAATTCGCAACGACTTCATCGTGCGGTTGAAGGCCGGGCCAAGCGCGAGGCCTTGGCGATCCATCGCCGGATCCGCGACGTCCGTTTCGCCGCCGCGACGGTGAAACGTCCAGTTCGAACTTACGGACCGGATGACGTCGAGATCGATATAGTCGTGCGGCGAGGTCCAAACCCGCCCCAGAATTTCTCCGCTGCCGCTGAACAACAAACTGACGACTAGGGCCGCCTCGCCATTCCTGTTGTAAGCGAGCTTTGCCAGGTCGGCTTCGTTGTGGTCGTCCTGCTTCGAAAAGTGCGCGGGCCCCTTCGGATGTGAATGAGCGATGCCAACCTGGTGGCCGGCGCGTTCGGCTTCGGCTAGGAGCCTGACGAACCGGTCGGTCTTCCAGGTGATGTGGTGATCGTCGGACGAAGTGATCTCGGCGGGCCCGATCGGCAGCACATCCTTGATCAGAAGCCGCAGGCGGGAGCCGCCGTGGAACGGATCCGCGGCTATGCGGGAGACGCCGAAGATGACGTAGGCGGCGTGCTCCTTGCTGTCAGGGCGGAGAAGCTCGGCCTTCAGGAGGCGCAGGTGCGCCTCCTGGGCCGCGAGGTCAGCCTGGCTCATGCGGCAATCTCCAGGGCACGTTCGACCCGACGCACCATGGTCCAGATGCCATCGACGCCCGGCCGCCATTCGTTGTTGTGGCGGGACCAGCGCTGCCAGGTCTGCCCGCCGAAGGCGTGTGGCACATCAGCCGCCTTGGGGTACTGGTTGCTGAGGACCAGCCTGACCCAGGGCAACAAGTAGAACATGTCCGGGGCACAGTCGGGATACGCCGGCGGG
Source organism: Pseudomonadota bacterium (assembly GCA_021779635.1). The sequence goes on from JAJYAH010000331.1 coordinate 5,096, forward strand.
AGCATGATAAGGACATCAGCGGCACCGTTGTCGAACCGGCCTTTCGGCAGGCTCCAGCCCTTCAGGACGATCGCCTTGGCGCCGGCCTCTGAACGTTCCTCGAAGACGATCCCGCAGCTGTTCAGGTATTCGCGGTCCTCTGGCGGCAAGACCAACTCGCCGGAGCCCTCGGTCGTGGTGTCGATGCCGGTGAAAAACCGCTCGACGCCCTGCGCTTCGAGATTCACCCGCTCGGTGTTGCCGATCAGGCGATCGTCACCCACCCGTTGAGCCAACCACACACCATAGGTCGCCGGATCGACTCCGGCCAGCTTCTTGAGCTGCAGGCCGGTGATGAAAGGCAGGCCCCATTCGAAACGGCGGCCGTCCAGCGTGAAGCGGAAGGACCGGTCGCTCTTGAAGGTGACGAAACGCTCCAGGCCTTCACGCCGCAGATCGACGCTTTCGTCGAGGCGGATTTCCTCGAGCTGCCCGTCATTGAGGCATTGAAAGCTCAGATGCTCGTCGGTCGGGAAGAGCCGAGCGACCTCGAGTATCTGCTGGCCGGTTACGATGGGGTCGCGGAACCGGTATGCGGCATCATTGATAATCACCTGATACCCGGGACTGCCGGCGTGGAGGTCGGGAAGGACAGTTTGGTCGGTCATTTTTTTATCTCCATCGGCCAGCACCAGGATGGCGCCGCCGTTGGATACATAATTAATAGCTATTTTTTAGCTATGCAATAGCTGTTTTACATATAAATTGTGTTGACTTTTTCCGGCCGGCACCTTATCTTCCCGTGCCCACTCGGAGAGGAGTCCTTATGAAAAAGACAATGACGCTCAATCTAACGGACGCCGAAATGCAGGCGCTTGAGCAACTGTCCGACAAAAAAGACCTGAGCAAGACCGCTGTGCTGCGTCAGGCCTTGAAGCTGTATCAGCTGGTCGATGTCCGCCTGCAGCATGGCGGCAAGCTGTTCTTCGAGGATGATGCCACGAAGGAAAAAGCCGAGCTGATGGTGCTGTAAACCGTGACCGAGCATCCGATCCTTTTGCTGGACAAACGAACGGGTAAATTCGTGCCCGCCAAACTGGTCGAGACCATCAACGAGGGCCATTTGGCCAGCGTCGAAAAGGAATGGATGCCCATCCTTCTTCGAAGGTTGCGAGAGCTTGTCGACCAACGCCAGCCGCTGCCGGAAAACCGGCACTGGGTGTGGCGCGACAAGGTTGCCCGTATCCGGGGGCTGTTGGCGTACAGAACATTTGCGATCGTGTGCGAGGGCCAGACCCAGGGCCTCATTCAGATCAATACAGCCGGCACCTGCCGCCTCCCGGGGCAGGTTGGCAAACCACTCGCCTATGTGGACTACCTAGAGACCGCCCCCTGGAACCGCGGTTCGATGGTTCGGCAACCCCACTTCGGCCTCGTCGGCACGGTCCTGATTCGTGCCGCGATCGAAGTGAGCCTGGAAGAAGGATTTCATGGCCGCATCGGCCTGCATTCGCTGCCGCAATCTGAGGCCTTCTACGTACAGGCGTGCGAGATGACTGAACTTGGTATCGACGGCACCTATGAGAACCTCAAATATTTCGAGATGACGCCCGAACAAGCAGCGTCGTTCTCGGGTTAGGACAACCATGAAACTCGTAATCACGAGGGAATGGTTCGAACGCAAAGCCAGGCTGGAAGGCGATTTTGAGATCGCAGCCGGCATGCTTGCAAGGGACCCGTCCCCGGAGGAGATCGCGACGCGGTCGGCCCCCGAAATAGATCTGGCGACCCGCTTCGCCTTTGGCTCGCTTGTCGAAGCCATGCGCCGAAAGAGCGGTCTCACCATGGAAAAGCTGGCCGAGAAGGCCAGCGTCGATGTGGCTGAGATTCGCAATATCGAACGCGACGCGCATTATCGGGCTGAGCCGCGCACTGTCTATCAGCTCGCATCGACCTTTGGGCTGCCTAACAAGGCGCTTTTACAGCTATCCGGGAATTCCGCCGCCAGCGACGCCAGCATGCATGAACATGCCATGCAGTTTGCGGCGCGCTCCGGCGGGTCTGTGCAGCCCCTGTCCAAGGACGAGAAGCGCGCGCTCGAGGAATTCATCGCTTACTTGGCGAAGCAATAGAGGCCTATGTCGTGCGGAACATTCTTTTGAGCCGACCGACGGCGACTGACATTGAAAGCCAGGTGAACAAGGTCCTGCGGGGGCTCGGCAATCCTGAGCCTCCGCTGAACCTTGACGATGTCCGCGAACTGCTGCGCCTCGACCGCGGCTACTTGTAGCGGCTTGCCAACATAAGCGCCTCTGCTCGCAAACATCGGCATTTTCTGCTCGAATTATCTGACAATGGAGCGGGCGTCGTGCTCACGCTCTTTGCCAATGTGCTCGCA
>JAJYAH010000332.1 GCA_021779635.1 Pseudomonadota bacterium
CTCGGTGCTGGAATCGGCCGCCGCCGGCCGCAACCACGACGCGCTGACAGCGCCAATGCCGAGACCGATGACGTGCCGGCGGGAAAGCTGCGCCATCCGCGGAGAATCCCTCAAGATCGCTTGCCGATCCTGGCGGCCCTGTCAGGATCGAACCACCACAAGGCCGGAAATCCCGACAGGCCGTATTTCGGTAATTCGGATGGCCGGCCAAAGCGGTCCCAGCGCGCGGTACGGACCTTCGGATAATTCCACTGCGGCACCACATAATGATTCCACAACAGCACCCGGTCCAGCGCCTTGGTCGCCGCAACCAGATCGTCACGGTCCTTGGTGAAGATCACCCGATCGATCAATTTATCGATCGCCGGATTCTTGATGCCGATGATGTTGCGTGAACCTGGCGCGTCGGCCGACTGCGAGCCCCAATATTCGCGCTGTTCATTGCCCGGCGACAGCGATTCAGGCCAGCTCGATGTCACGACGTCGAAATCCCAGCTGCGAAGCCGGTTTTCATATTGTGTCGGATCAATGATGCGCACGCTGACGGCGATGCCGAGGCGTTCCAGCGAGGGCTTGAAGAAAAGCATCACCCGCTCGAAGCTCGGATCATCGACCAGCAATTCGAGCGCGAACTGCGTTCCTGTCTTGACGTCAACCAGCTTGCGGTCGCGCACTTCGTAACCGGCTTCCTTGAGCAGGCGCAGCGCTTCACGCAAATTCTCCCGCACTGCCTCCGGATTGCCGCCGACCGGATTGGTATAGGCCGTCGTGAACACTTCCGCCGGAACCTGCGCGCGAACGGTCTCGAGGATTTCCAGTTCCCTGCCCTGCGGCAGCCCGCTGGACGCGAGTTCAGTGCCGTCGAAATAGCTGCTGACGCGCTTGTACTGGTCGAAGAAAATCTGCTTGTTCATCTCCTCGAAATCGAACGCGAAATTCAAAGCGCGGCGCACCCGCGGATCGCTGAATTTCTCGCGACGAATATTCAGCGCGAACGCTTGCATGATTCCGGAACTGCGGTTGGGAAACTCTTCCTTTAATACCCGCTTTTCAGTAACGGCCGGAAAGTCGTAGTAGGTGGCCCAGTTTTTCGCGCTGTTCTCGGTGCGCCAATCGACCTGATCGCCCTTGAATGCCTCCAGCGCCACCGTCGAATCGCGAAAATATTCGTAACGCAGCTCATCAAAATTGTGCCGCCCGATATTGATGTTGAGATCGCGTCCCCAATAATCCTTTGCCCGTTCCAGCGCGATCGAGCGGCCCGGCACGAATTCCTTGATGCGGTAAGCGCCGCTGCCGAGCGGCTTCTCCAGCGTGGTGGCGGAGATGTCGCGCTTGCGGCCTTCGCCGTCCGTGCCTTCCCACCAATGCTTCGGCAGCACCGTCAATTGCCCGACGATCTGCGGAAGTTCGCGGTTGCCCGGTGCATCGAAAGTAAATTTGACGTCGCGCTCGCCGGCCTTTTCCGCCTTCACCACGTGACGGTAATAGGCCGAATACTGCGGATGATATTTCTTGAACGAATCCAGCGAGAAGATCACGTCTTCCGGCGTCACCGGCTCGCCGTCGTGCCATTTTGCCTGCGGGCGCAGGCGATAGGTCACGGACGAAAAATCCTCAGGGTGACTGACCGACTCGGCCAGCGCGCCGTATTCGGTCGAAACCTCGTCCTCCGACGGCGTCGTCAGAGATTCATAAATCAACCCGACGGCGGCCGCAATCGAGCCTTTGACGCCTGCCACCGTCGGATTAAAATTGTCGAATGTCCCGATCATGATCTGCCGCGCGACGCCGCCCTTAGGGGCATCCGGATTGACATAATCGAAGCGCGCGAAGTCGGCTGGATATTTGACGTTGCCGAACAGCGAAAGCGCATGGCGCCAGACCGGTTCGCCTGTGACGGCCTCGGCTCGGGCCGGGCTCGCCAGCGGAAGGCCGGTTGCGGCGGCTAAAGCCGGGGCGGCCGCGGCAAAAGCTCCGCTTTGAAGAAGATGTCGTCGGGTAATCGCCAAATGATCATGTCCTGTTGGGTATGGAACACTATTGAGAACGCAATATAAGGCAACGGTTCGACAGATTATGTTGCTTTTTGCTCATGAAAGCACCCCGTAGCCGGTCTTTCTGCGGCCAAACGTCCCGATAACAAAGACGCGAGCCGACCACACGAAAACGGCCGGGCGGGCTCACAAACGAAAACGGCCAGGCACAAGCCTGGCCGCCGCTGATACGAAAGTCCATGCAGCGCCGTTAAGCGCTACTTCGCCGCCGCCGGCAACGGAACCGGGCTATCCGCAAGGGTATGCAGATAGTCGATGACGTCGGCGCGTTCGCTGTCCTTCTGGATGCCGGCAAAGCCCATCGCGGTGCCCGGGACGAAGCCCTTGGGATTGGCGATGAACTGATTGAGGTCGTCATAGGTCCAGGTGCCGCCCTTGGCCTTCATCGCCGCCGAGAAATTAAACCCGCGTCCCTCACCCTTTTTATCCCCGACGACCCCGTACAGATTCGGGCCGACGCGGTTGGGGCCGCCCTTCTCGAAGGTGTGGCAGGCGCCGCACTTCTTGGCGGCAGCCTCACCCTTCTCCACCGAGGCGGTCTGCAGCAGTTTCTCGATCGGCTCGGAGGGCGCGGCCGCGGCTTCCTTGCCGCCGCCGGGCGCCTCTTCCTTCACGGCAATCTCGTAACCCGGCTTTGCTGGTTTGACGGGCGCGAAGATCGCACCGGCCGCAAAGCTCGTGACCAGCAGAATGATACAGGTACCAAGGACGGCACCCAGAATTTTATTGATTTCGAAGGAGTCCATTTTGGATCAGGCTCCAGGCCGGAAGGTCGACTTTAGGCCGGCTGAACGGCCGCGGAAAAACATCAGGAATCAGGCTTTCGCACCGCACCCGAAGCCACGATGAGATATCGGTTTGCCCGCGCTCTGGCAACCCGTATAAATGCGCCGGCTTCCGACCGATCCCCATTATTTCCCGGCTGTTATCAGCCGGGTCTAGACCTCACCCCGATGACCGAAACCCGCACTTTGGTGCTGATTCCCGCCCGCATGGCCTCCACGCGCCTGCCCGGCAAACCACTACTGGAGATCGCCGGCCTGCCGATGATCGTCCATGTGCTGCGGCGGGCCGAGGCCGCCCGGATCGGCCGCGTGGCGGTTGCCACCGATACGCCCGAGATCGCGGCGGCAGTGACGTCCCACGGCGGTGAAGTGGTCATGACACGCGCCGATCATCCTTCCGGGTCGGACCGGATCTGTGAGGCGCTCGGCAAGCTCGATCCCAAGGGCGAGACCGAAATCGTCGTCAACCTGCAGGGCGATTTTCCGACCATTCGGCCCGACAACATCCGCAGCGTGCTCGGCCCGCTTGCCGACCCCGCGGTCGATATCGCGACCCTCGCCGCCCAGATTCATACGGAGGAAGAAGATACCAACCCGAACGTGGTGAAGGTGGTCGGCTCGCCGATCAGCGCGCACCGGCTGCGCGCGCTTTATTTCACCCGCGCCACCGCCCCCTGGGGCGAGGGACCGCGCTACCATCACATCGGCCTCTATGCCTATCGGCGCGCAGCGCTGCAGCGCTTTGTCAAGCTCGCCCCTTCAACGCTGGAGCAACGCGAGAAACTCGAGCAGCTTCGGGCCATCGAGGCCGGCATGCGGATCGACGTCACCCTGGTGGACACGGTGCCGCGCGGCGTCGACACGCCTGCCGACCTGGTGACGACCCGCGATCTACTGGCGAAAAGCTGAGCGGCTGCTACAAGGCGCGCCATGACCAAAACAGCAACCAAGACCGTGAAAGTTGCGTTCCAGGGCGAACCGGGCGCGAATTCCCATATCGCCATCACCGAGGCCTATCCCGACGCCGAGGCGCTGGCGTGCCCGACATTCGAGGACGCGCTGGCCGCCATCACCTCGGGGGAGGCTGACCTCGGCATGATCCCGATCGAAAATTCGGTCGCCGGCCGCGTCGCCGACATTCATCATCTGCTGCCGCAATCCGGCCTGTTCATCGTCGGCGAATGGTTCCTGCCGGTCCATCATCAGTTGATGGCGCCGCGCGGCGCCAAACTTGCCGACATCAAGACCGTCGAGAGCCACGTCCATGCGCTCGGGCAATGCCGCCGCATCATCCGCAAGCTCGGCATCAAGCCGATCGTATCGGGCGATACCGCGGGCTCGGCGCGCATCGTCGCCGAACGCGGCGACAAATCCTGCGCCTCGATCGCCTCGAAGCTCGCCTCGGAAATCTACGGCCTCGATATCCTGGCCGAGAATGTCGAGGACGAGGCCCACAACACCACGCGCTTTGTGGTGCTGGCGCGCGAGGCCAGCTGGGCCGCCCAGGGATCGGGGCCGCTGGTCACCACTTTTGTTTTTCGGGTGCGCAACCTTCCCGCAGCACTCTACAAGGCGCTGGGCGGCTTTGCCACCAATGGCGTCAACATGACCAAGCTGGAAAGCTACATGGTCGACGGCAATTTCTTCGCCACGCAATTCTACGCCGATGTCGACGGCCATCCCGAGGACAGGAATCTCGCTTTCGCGCTCGACGAGCTGAAATTCTTCTCGCGCGAATTCCGCATCGTCGGGGTTTATCCGGCCCATCCGTTCCGGGCGACGTTCAGCGAGCAGCAGGGATGATTGGCGGACGACGGGATTTCCCGCGCGTCGACGCCCGTTTTCATCTCAGTGATGCCGGAATCTCCCGAACCGCGCCACGTGCTGCACTGGTGGTCAGCGCGGCATAGGCTTTCAGCGCCGTCGTCACATTGCGCTTGCGCGGCCTGGCCGGCTTCCAGGCGTCGGCGCCCTTCTGCTGCATCGCGGCGCGGCGGCGCGCCAGTTCTTCGTCGGATACCACGAGCTTGATGGAGCGGGCGGGAATATCGATCTCGATCCGGTCGCCCGCCTCGACGAGGCCGATCGCGCCGCCCTCGGCGGCTTCAGGCGAGACATGCCCGATCGAGAGACCCGACGTTCCCCCGGAGAACCGCCCGTCGGTGATGAGCGCGGAGGCTTTGCCGAGGCCCTTCGATTTCAGATAGCTTGTGGGATAGAGCATTTCCTGCATGCCCGGACCGCCGCGCGGCCCCTCATAGCGGATCACCACGACATCGCCGGCCTCGACCTTGCCGGTCAGGATTCCGGTGACCGCGTCGTCCTGGCTCTCGAACAGTTTCACCGGCCCCGCAAATTTCAGGCTTCCGGAATCGACGCCTGCGGTTTTCACGATGCAGCCGTCTTCGGCGAGGTTGCCGTAAAGAACCGCGAGACCGCCGTCCTTGGAGAACGCGTGTTCGACGTCACGGATCGTGCCGCCGGCGCGATCCTCGTCGAGCGATTCATAGCGCGAGGCCTGGCTGAACGCGACCTGGGTCGGAACGCCGCCGGGCGCGGCCTGGAAGAACTCGCGCACCGACGCGCCGGCGCTTCGCTTGATGTCGTTGCGCTCGAGGGCAGCGCCCAGCGTCGCCGCATGCACCATCGGCGTATCGCGATTGAGCAGTCCGGCGCGGTCAAGTTCGCCCAGAATGCCCATGATACCGCCCGCCCGATGTACGTCCTCGACATGAACGTCGGGCACCGACGGGGCGACCTTGCACAGCACCGGGACGCGGCGCGACAGGCGGTCGATGTCGTTCATGGTGAAATCGATGCCGCCCTCATAGGCGGCGGCGAGCAGATGCAGCACGGTGTTGGTCGAGCCGCCCATCGAGATGTCGAGCGTCATCGCGTTTTCGAAGGCGCCGAAATTGGCGATGCTGCGTGGCAATACGCTTTCGTCGCCCTGCTCGTAGTAGCGGCGGGCGAGATCGACGACGAGGTGGCCGGCCTCGACAAACAGCCGTTTGCGGTCGGCATGGGTCGCGACAATGGTGCCATTGCCGGGCAGCGCGAGACCGAGCGCTTCGGTCAGGCAGTTCATCGAATTGGCGGTGAACATACCCGAGCAGGAGCCGCAGGTAGGGCAGGCCGAGCGTTCGATCACCGCGACGTCGGCGTCGGAGACCGCCGAATCGGCGGCCGCCACCATCGCATCGATCAGGTCGACCTTCCTGACCTTGCCGGCGACCGTGACCTTGCCGGCCTCCATCGGGCCGCCGGAGACAAACACGGCCGGAATGTTGAGGCGAAGCGCTGCCATCAGCATGCCCGGCGTGATCTTGTCGCAATTGGAGATGCAGATCAGCGCGTCGGCGCAATGGGCGTTGACCATATATTCGACGCTGTCGGCGATGATCTCGCGGCTCGGCAGCGAATACAGCATGCCGTCATGGCCCATCGCGATGCCGTCATCGACCGCGATGGTGTTGAACTCCTTGGCGACGCCGCCGGCCTTCTCGACCTCGCGCGCGACGAGTTGGCCGAGGTCCTTGAGATGGACGTGGCCCGGCACGAACTGCGTGAAGCTGTTGGCGATGGCGATGATCGGCTTGCCGAAATCGCCGTCCTTCATGCCGGTCGCGCGCCAAAGGCCACGGGCCCCCGCCATGTTGCGGCCGTGGGTGGAGGTACGCGAGCGATAAGCGGGCATGGGACGGGACCTTGACAGGGTTAGGCGGCACGGTTGCCGGGAAGTCGGTGTTTTCGCAAATCGCGGCGGGCGCGGCAACAGGTGGAAATAGCGGCGCTCTGGATTCCCCTTAATCGCCTACGCCGCGGCTTTCTTGCCGAGCCCAAACGCGTCCGCCAGCAGGGAATAGGATTTCTTGCGCGCATCGTGATCATAGACCGCGGTGATCACCATCAGCTCGTCGGCCTGGCTTGCCGCGATCATCGGCTGCAGCTTCGCCATCACGGTCGCCGGACTGCCGACGAACAGCCGTGAGCGATTGCGCGCGATCGAAGCTCGCTCGCTCTCGGTATAGGGATAGGCCAGCGCTTCCTCGACGCTGGGCAACGGCGAGTATTGACCGCGGTCGCGGCGCAACCGGTTGAGATCCATCGACGAAGCAAGCCGCTCGGCCTCCGCATCGGTTTCAGCCGCGACCACCGCGACCGCGAGAATGCCAAACGGCGTCGCGCGCCAGCCCGACGGCTTGAAGCGCGCGCGGTAATGGGTCAGCGCGTCGACCGCGTCATGGGCGGCAAAATGATGCGCGAACGCAAAGCCCATGCCGACCTGGGCGGCAAGCTCCGAACTGTAGTCGCTGGAGCCGAGCAGCCAGATCGGCGGCAGCGGCGTGTCATCGGGCATCGCCACCACATTGTTGTAGGGATGGCCGGGCGGAAAATCGCGGGTCTCCCACAATGTCAGTTCATGCAGTCGCTCGAGGAAGTCGTCGCCCTCGCGGCGATCGAGCCGGCTGCGCAGCGCGTGCGCGGTGGCGCCATCGGTGCCCGGCGCCCGGCCGATCCCGAGATCGATCCGGCCGGGAAACAACGCCTCGAGCATCTTGAAGCGCTCGGCGACCACCAGCGGCGCATGGTTCGGCAGCATCACG